>CBJMMB010000016.1:0-41215 GCA_966430775.1 uncultured Dyella sp.
GCCCTTCCTTATCGGATTCGAGCCCCGACACCCCTATGCCAGGCGGCATATCCAGCCGCTCCAGCACTTCGCCCGTTTGCGGATCGATCCGCCGCACATCGCTCTCATCGCCTTCCCATGTCGCATGCCAGAGCTCGCCGTCGATCCAGGTGACGCCGGTGACGAAACGGTTGGATTCGATGGTGCGAAGCACTGCTCCGGTTTCGGGATCGATCTGGTGGATTTTCCGGGCTCGGTACTCGCCTACCCACAGCGACCCTTCGGCCCAGGCGAGCCCGGAATCACCGCCGTTGCCGGGCGCTGGAATGGTGGCGAGCACCTGGCCGGTAGCCGGATCGATTTTATGGATGCGATCCTCGGTGATCTGAAACAGATGCTGGCCGTCGAACGCCGTGCCCGCGTGTGCGGCGATGTCGATCGAGCGCTGCATTTCTCCGGTGGCAGGATCGAGGGCGTTTAGCTTGTCGCCGGCGGCAAACCAGACTTGCTCGCCGTCGTAGGTCACGCCGCCCACCTGGTCGACGCCGGGAAAGGGGCCGTACTCGCGCAGAATCTGGGCTGCGGATCGTTTCATGGTGCTGTCCTGGTCAGTCGGTGATCGCCATCCTAATCACCCGGCAACGGGCCTGGGAGTAACAAAATCGACGGAAAGCCCGGCACCGGCGGCGTCATCCAGCGACGCGCAGGGCCGCGGCCGATCGCCTGCACCTTGCCTCCTGCCGCCAGCGCATCGAGCGCCCGCTGCACCGTGCGCGGGCTGGCGCCCAGCGCCATCGACAAGGCCGAGCTCGACCATGCTTCGCCGTCGGCGAGCAAGGCGAGCACCGCCGCGTGCCGGTCTTCCACGGGCGGTGCCAGCACGACCACCTCGCGTGCGTGGCGCGGCGTCAGCGCAAATCCTTGCTCCGTCGCGCTTATTTTCGCCACTGTTCGCAGCATCGCGCGCAGTCGTCCGACTTCGACACGCAAGCGCGCACGATGCGATTCATCGGCGTGCCTGGCGCGAAAGGCGTGCGCGATCAGCGTGCTTCTCGGCACATCGGCGGGCCAGGCTTCGCCCATCAGCCGCGCAAGCGTGAACAGGATCGGACGCGTGGCAAGCGAAATCGCCTTGCCTGCGTCATGGATTACATGGCGGCATGCATCCACCACGAACGTCGGCGACGCCAGCAACGCTTCGACTTCTTCCAATCGCAGCAGGCGTTCTTCGCCGCGTGCGATCAGGCGTGCAGTGGGTGCGTTCAGCACGTGCGCGGCGCTTTCGACTTCCGCCATCAGCGCGGGAATGCGCGCCACATGCGCCGCATGCGCGGCCCGGGCAAGCGCAGCGCGTGCCCGTTGGGTTTGCAGGCGGCGGATCGCAATGCCTGCAACGATCAGTTCGTGCGCGGCTCTCGATGCGGGTGGGAACGGCGTGGGGTCGAGTTCGGCCAGCATGCGTTCGGCGTCGCCGAGGCGGCCGAGCAGGAGCAGGCGACGAACCTCGATATTTCGCGCGTGCGCGGCGTTGACGCGGTCGTCATGCATTTCAAGCGTTGCGCGTGCGGCTTCGAGCGCTTTCGCAGGCCAGCCCAGTTCGCGCGAGACCAGCGCGATTTCCGCCTCGGCCACGATGCACCTTGCCCGGGCCACCGCTTCTTTGGGACCGAATCCACGCGCCGCCTTGCGCAACAGCGCCTTGGCCCGCACCAGGTCGCCGAGCTGCGCCATGGCGATGCCGCGCAGCGCAAGGCTGGGCGCATCGTCGCGCAAGGCGACCCGCTTCAGCGCGCCAAGCGGATCACCGGCGGCGAGTGCGCGCGCCGCGGCGGTGATCAGGGAGTCCATCGGAATCGCGCCACACTTGTCACTCCCACCCGTTCGGAGCCTAAGCGTTAACTATATCGCACGGCTACAAAGCACCCGACGATTCGACGAACGGAGGAAAAGACCATGACCACGCATACGGTTGGAACACGCGAACAATGGCTGGCGGCACGCATCGAGCTGCTCAAGGCGGAAAAGGAACTCACCCATCGCAGCGACGAGCTGGCGCGCCAGCGGCAGGCACTGCCGTGGGTACCGGTCAACAAGGGTTACCGCTTCGATACCGATGAGGGCGGCGCTTCGCTGGCGGACCTGTTCCGCGGGCGCTCGCAGTTGCTGGTCTATCACTTCATGTTCGGGCCCGATTTCGCCGCCGGCTGCCCGTCCTGCTCGGCGATCGCCGATGGCTTCAACGGCGTTGCCGAACACCTGGCGAACCATGACGTGATGTTGTGGGCGGTGTCGCGCGCATCGCTCGCGAAATTGCAGGCCTACAAGAAGCGTCTGGGATGGACGTTTCCGTGGGCGTCCTCACTGGGCGGTGATTTCAATTTCGATTTCACCGTGTCCATCACCGAGGAACAACAGCGCGAGGGGAACTACGAATACAACTACCAGCGCGGCGGCCATGCGATGGATGAGACGGCGCAGTTCCCGCAGGTGGTGATCGATCACGCGCGTGCAAGCGGAACCGATGCGCTGTCCTATGTGCGCGAACGGCCGGGCATGAGCGCATTCGTGCTGGAAGACGGGGTCGTCTATCACACCTATTCCACCTATGCGCGCGGACTGGACGGCTTGTGGGGCATGTTCCAGTGGCTGGACCGGGCGCCCAAGGGACGCAACGAGACAGGCGTGTGGTGGCGCCGCCACGACGAGTACGGCAAGCGCTAATGCTTCCCCGCCGGTGTCGAAAACGCGGCACCGGCTTCGTCGATCCCATGACCCTGCCGCACCGAGGCATTCCCATGATCGCCGCCCAGACTTCCGAACGCGCCTTCTTCGCCACCTCGACGATGCTTTTCGCCATCAGCGCGATGCTGACCGTGGCATGGGGCGCATCCATGTCCAGCATGGATGCGATGCCGATGCCGGGCGGTTGGACGATGTCGATGACCTGGATGCGCATGCCCGGCCAGAGCTGGGGCGGCGCCGCGGCATCGTTCATCCTGATGTGGGACTTGATGATGGCCGCAATGATGCTGCCGTCCCTGGTGCCCGCGTTGCAGCGCTACCGTCAGACCGTGCGTGCGAGCGACGGCATGCCGGTGGAACGGCTGACTCTGCTGATGAGTGCGGGTTATTTCTTCGTGTGGACGGTGTTCGGCCTGCTTGTGTTTCCGCTGGGCGCCACGCTGGCGGCCGTGGAAATGCAGTGGCCTGCGCTGGCGCGCGTGGTGCCGCAGGCAGCTGGCGCGATCGTCCTGGTCGCTGGCGTATTGCAATTCACTCCCTGGAAAGCGCGGCAACTTGCTCGATGCCGGGAAGCGCTGCGGCATGCGCACACCGGCAGCGCGTGGCGGCAAGGCATGTGCCTGGGGCTGCATTGCTGCCTGAGCTGCACCAACCTGACGGCGATTCAGCTGGTGATCGGCGTGATGGATCTGCGCGCCATGGTGTTCGTAACGGCGGCGATCACGGCGGAGCGGCTTGCACCGGCAAGCAAGCTGGTGGCGCAGGCCATCGGCGTCACAGCGATTGGTGCGGGATTGGTTCTGATCGTCTAGCTCGTAGGTTGGGGTTTGCACCCCAACCTACCGCTCGCGCTCAATACGACTTGGCGACTTCGCGCACGACCTTCGCCAGGCTCGGGTCCTGCATCGCCATGTGCATGGTGGCGCGCACCAGGCCGGCCTTGTTGCCGCAGTCGAAACGGGTGCCTTCGAAGCGATAGGCCAGCACCTTGCCCTGCTCCGTCAACAGCGCTTCGATCGCGTCGGTCAGCTGGATTTCGCCGCCTGCACCGGGCTTGGTCTGTTCCAGCAGCTGGAAGATGCGGCCCGGCAGCACGTAGCGGCCGACCACGGCGAGGTTGGACGGTGCATCGGCGGGCTTGGGCTTTTCCACCATGAAACGGATGCGCGCGCTGCGCTCATCGACCGGCTCGGCATCGACGATGCCGTATTTGTCGGTTTGATCGTGCGGCACTTCTTCCACCGCGATCACGCCGGCGGATTCGGATTCGGCCAGTTCGGCCATCTGGCGCAGGGCGCCCTTGCCGCGGTTCCAGATCAGGTCGTCGGGCAGCACTACGCCGAACGGTTCGTCGCCCACCACCGGCTTGGCGCACAGCACCGCGTGACCCAGGCCCAGCGCTTCGGGCTGGGTGACGAAGATCGCGCGCACGTGGCGCGGCAGCGTGCCTTGCACCAGGGCGAGCAGTTCGTCCTTGCCCTTTTCCTGCAGCTTCGCTTCCAGCTCGTACGCCTTGTCGAAGTAGTCGGCGATGGCGTGCTTGTAGCGATTGGTGACGAAGACCAGCGTATCGGCCCCGGCATCGACGGCTTCATCGACGGCGTACTGGATCAGGGGCCTGTCCAGCACCGGCAGCATTTCCTTGGCGACCACCTTGGTGGCTGGCAGAAAGCGGGTGCCGAGGCCGGCGACGGGGAACACCACTTTACGCAGGGGTTTGCTCACTCACTTCTCTCCAATTTCGTTACGGCGCAGCGGAATGACATTGTTCGGTTGGGCAGCTTCGCTCCAACTGAACGAGGGGAGCAGACTGGAAACGCACTGGCGCAGCTCTTCCTCGTTGAAGCTCTGCACGGCGTCGGCGGCGCGGGCGATCTGCGCCTGCAGCAAATCCCACGACACCGGCCGGTGCTGCGCTAGAAATATCTTGGCGTGTGTCGTCGCGCTGTAGTTTTCCAGTGGATGGAACAGCTCTTCGAACAATTTTTCGCCCGAACGCAGGCCGGTGTAGACGATCGGAATCTCGGTGCCGGGCTTCTTGCCGGCCAGCCGGATCATCTGCTCGGCCAGGTCGCGGATCTTGACCGGCTCGCCCATGTCCAGCGCGAAGATTTCGCCGCCCTGCCCGATCGCCGCTGCCTGCAGGATCAGCTGCGTGGCTTCCGGAATGGTCATGAAGTAGCGCGAGATTTCCGGATGCGTGACCGTCACCGGGCCGCCGGCATGAATCTGCTGGCGGAACAACGGTACCACGGAGCCGGCCGAATCGAGCACGTTGCCGAACCGCACGGTGATGAAGTGCGTGTTCGAATGTGCGTTGAGGTTCTGGCAGTAGATTTCCGCGATGCGCTTGCACGCGCCCATCACGCTGGTCGGGTTGACGGCCTTGTCGGTGGAAATCAGCACGAAGCATTCGACGCCGCTTTCGCTCGACAGGTCCGCCACGTTGCGCGTGGCCATCACGTTGTTGCGCACCGCGGTGCGCAGTTGCCCTTGCAGCATCGGCACGTGCTTGTAGGCCGCGGCATGGAACACCACTTGCGGCTTGGTTTCGGCAAACAGGCGGCGCATCGCCACCGCATCGCCGCAATCGGCAAGTACGCTGTTGAGCAACAGCTCCGGATAAGCCGCGCGCAATTCCTGCGAGATCTGATACAGGTTGTATTCGCAGGATTCGACGATGGTGAGCGCCTGCACACCCAGCCGCGCCACCTGCCGGCACAGTTCCGAACCGATCGAACCGCCGCCGCCCGTAACCAGCACGCGGCGGCCGGTCAGCGTTTCGCGGATGCGTGTCCAATCCAGCTCGACCGCGTCGCGTCCCAACAGGTCTTCGATCGAGACTTCCTTGATCTGGTTGAACTGCGCACGGCCCGCAACGACGTCTTCAAGCTTGGGCACGGTGCGATATGGCAGGCCGGTGCGATCGCATAGCTCCACCACCTGGCGCATCTGCCGCGCGCTGGCGCCCGGCAAGGCGATCAGCAGCATCTGCACTGCGGCCTCCTTCGCCACGTCCGGAAGCTGTTCCAGCATGCCGAGCACCGGCTTGCCGTTGATGCGCGCACCGCGCAGCGAGCGGCGGTCGTCCACGAAACCGACCACCACGTAACGGGTGTCGCGATGCAGGTCGCGCGACAGCGCTTCGCCGGCGCTATCGGCACCCACGATCAGCACACGCTGCGTCTTGGCGTTGACGAACAGATCGATGCGGCTGTCCTTCCAGAAGCGATAGGCCAGGCGCGGCGTACCGAGGAACAGCGACAGCACGAACGGATACAGCAGCAGCACCGAACGCGGCACGCCGTCCAGACGTCCATACAGGAACAGGGAAACGCCGATCGCGACCGTGCCGACGATGGCCGCGCGCAGGATGTTCCAGAGATCCGGCAAGCTGGCGAAGCGCCACACGCCCTTGTACAGGCCGGTCCATGAGTAGACCAGGCCCTGCACCAGCAGCACGATCGGAAATTCGTACGACTCAAAACCGACGATCAGCTTGGGGTCCAGCGCATAGCGCAATTCCTTGGCGACCCACCACGCCAGCGCGGTGACCAGCAGGTCGTGGATGACCACTGCCGCCCGTGGATGAACTGTGCCGACCCATTTACGTATGGACATGACGAACCTTGTATCGATCTCGCCGGATCAGGCGCCGCTTGGCCGCCAGCCAAACCACCGCCGCAACCGCATAAGTGACGATGCAGGCCAAAAGCCCCATCCCTGGTTTTGCCAACGCCAGCGCGGCCAGGGGCGCTGCGATCAGCAGATTCCACCCCAGATACCACGCTGCGCTTACCGCATGCGTATAGCCCCTGCGCACAATCCATTGGTACAGATGTTCGCGATGCGCAGTGTACCAGCGCCGCCCTCCCGTCATACGGAGCAGCAGGGTAAGGCTGGCATCCGTCACGAAGGCTGAACTGAGAATCAGCGCCGGCCATACCAGCGCCTCGTTGAGGCGCCAAAGCATCGCCGTCAAGGCAAACAACAGCAGGCCGATGGCGCCGCTGCCCACGTCGCCCATGAAAATGCGCGCCGGAGAACGGTTGTACCACCAGAAGCCCAAACAGGCCGCCGCCACGCAAAAAGCTGCGCCCATCACGGTGGATTGGCCGACGTGCCAGGCGATCACCGCCAGGCCGCAGGCGACGAACATGCCTTGCTGCGCGAGCAATCCGTCGATGCCGTCCATGAAGTTGTGCAAGTTGACGCTCCACGCTCCGCCCAGCACCCACAGCGGCAGCCACAGCCAGCTCGGGCCATTCATCATCAGCGCCACCGAAAACAGGGCAACGGCCAGTATTTGCACTCCGAAGCGTGGAAGCACCGGCAAGGAACTGTGATCGTCCCACCAACCTATCAACGCGATCATGGCGGTGGCGGCCCATAACGTGACGACCAGGTGAAGCGGCCACGGCGATCCGGCTTGCAACAGGCACACCGGCAACGTGACCAGGGTCGCGACGACGATGCCGATGCCGCCGCCGCGCGGCGTGGGAATCTTATGCGAGCGCCGCTGCCCCGGCTGGTCGAACATGCCGCGCCGATGCGCGTAGGCGATCGCCGCATGCACCACCCCCAACGTAATGAGGAAAGCAAACAATACGGCGAGCGCGATCGGGGCGAAGCCAACCACGACCGCGTCACTCATTGGCCACACCGTGGATCGGCCTGATCGTGCTCCATCCTTTGCAGCTGGGGCACTGCCAGTGATGGGCCTTGGTGCCGAAACCGCAGTGGCTGCAGCGATACATCGCCTGCCCTTCGAGCAGCTTGCGCGTGAGGTCGCGCAGGATCAGGAAGTTCTCGCGCGCTTCGCCTTCGATCTTGTCCATGGTGGCGTCGATCAGCGCCATCAGTCCGCGCACGGAAGGACGCTGGCGCAATTGCGAGGTGAGGAAATCGATCGCCGGCTTTTCGCCATCGCGCTGCTGATACAGATGCGTCAGCGCAAGCACCGGCGAAATGCCGTGATAGCGCGCGAGGATGTCGCGCAGGAAACGCTCGGCGCGCGCCATCTGGCCGGAACGCGCATAGCTGTCGAGCAGCGGTGGAAGGATTTCCGGCACGAAGGCGATATCGGCTTCCACTGCGCGCTCATAGGCGTCGACAGCCTCCGCATGCTGCCCTTCTTCCGCATGCAGGCGTCCGGTAAGCATGAAGGCGCGCACGCAATCGGGTTGCGAGGCGAAGGCCTGCTGCAGGTAATCGCGCGCTTCGGC
This sequence comes from uncultured Dyella sp., assembly GCA_966430775.1. GTDB lineage: Bacteria > Pseudomonadota > Gammaproteobacteria > Xanthomonadales > Rhodanobacteraceae > Dyella_B. Next base: position 7,947 of record CBJMMB010000016.1, read on the forward strand.
GCGTGCGCCGTGCTGGCGCGACTGCTCGGCGAGCTCGCAGTAAAACTGGGCGATGGTGGTGGCTTCTTCTTCGCCGGTCATGGTTTCCAGGCGACGCGCGTGTTCGATGGCTTTGTGCCAGTCGCGCTCGTGCTGGTAGATCGCGATCAGATGACGCAAGGCCGAAGGCGCGTGCGCGTTCATCGCCACCAGGTCGGAAAACAAGGCTTCGGCGCGATCGAGCAGACCCGCGCGCATATAGTCCTCGCCCAATTCGAGCAAGGCCACGGTCTTCATGCCCTCGGACAGGCCGGGCCTGGAAACCAGATGTTGATGGAGACGGATGGCTCGATCCACTTCGCCGCGACGCCTGAAAAGATTGCCTAACGCTAAGTGCGTTTCCACGGTGTCGCGGTTGTATTCGGCCAGCTTGAGGAAGACCTCGATCGCCTTGTCCTGCTCTTCGTTGAGCAGGTAGTTGAGGCCGCGGAAGTAATCGGACGACAGTTCGCTGACCTGCACCCCGGAGCGACGCACGCTGGCGCGCCGCGCGGTCCACCAGCCACTGAGGAAGGCCGCCGGTATCAGCAGAGCCAGCAGCGGGTAGAAGGCGCTCATGCTGTTTTCGATGCCTTGGCACCCTGCGCCTTGGCGGTGCGCCGCCGCTCGCGGCGATGGCGTGTGGTGACGCCCAGCCACGCCGTCAGGCCGCCCAGGATCCAGCCGATCGCCAGCATCGCCAGCAAGGCCGCGCCCTTGGGCACCTGGATGCGCGCAAACGCGAGGTCATATCCGACGAGGTCCGCATTGAGCGCCCCCAGGATCACTCCCCCGGCGATGAAAAGTAGCAATAGCAGCGTGACGATCAATCGCATCACGCGACTTTACCCGATTGGCTGAACGGCTCACAGGGGAATGTGAAGACAATTCAGGCAGGTGATTGGAATCGGGAATCGCAAAAAAGAAAAGGCAGGATCAGCCCATGGCCGCCTGCCTGTCGGAATAAGTGGATGTGCCGCGGTGCTAGCCGTTTTGTTGTTCCAGCCGCATGTTGACGCGCTCGCGCAATTCCTTGCCCGGCTTGAAGTGCGGAACATGCTTGCCCGGCAGGGCCACCGCTTCGCCGGTCTTGGGATTGCGGCCCATGCGCGGCGGACGGTAATGCAAGGCGAAGCTGCCAAAGCCGCGGATTTCGATGCGCTCGCCGCCGGCCAACGCCTGGCTCATCTGTTCGATGACGTTCTTCACCGCCAACTCGACGTCGCTGAACGCAAGATGGGTCTGGCGCCTGGCCAGCGCCTCAATCAGCTCGGATTTGGTCATGGGTCCCCAATGTCCGTGACGTGGAACGAATCGGGGCGGCGCAACACCGCCCCGATGCAGGCACTTATCGATCGGCCTTGTTGAGCTGCTCCTTGAGCAGCGCACCAAGCGTGGTCGTACCACCCGACGCGGACGAATATTCGGCCATGGCGTCTTGCAGCTCTTCCTCATCCTTGGCGCGGATCGACAGCGACAGCTGACGGCCCTTGCGATCCATACCGGTGAACTTCGCTTCCACCTTGTCGCCCACCTTCAGATGCTGCGTGGCATCGTCGATGCGCTCCTTGGCGATGTCGCTGGCGCGCAGATAGCCTTCCACGCCTTCGCCCAGATCGATCACCGCGCCCTTGGCGTCCACTTCCTTCACCGTGCCGGTGACGATCGCGCCACGCGGATGGACGGCCATGAAGTGACCGAACGGATCCTGCTCCATCTGCTTGATGCCGAGCGAGATGCGCTCGCGCTCCGGATCCACCGCCAGCACCACGGCTTCGATCTCGTCGCCCTTCTTGAAGTTGCGCACGAGGTCTTCGCCGGAGGCCTGCCAGGAGATGTCGGACAGGTGCACCAGGCCGTCGATGCCGCCGTCCAGGCCGATGAAGATGCCGAAGTCGGTGATCGACTTGATCTGGCCGGACACCTTGTCGTTCTTCTTGTGCGTGGCGGCGAAGGCTTCCCACGGGTTGGCGCGGGTCTGCTTGATGCCCAGCGAGATGCGGCGACGCTCTTCATCCACGTCCAGCACCATCACTTCGGTCTCGTCGCCGACCTGCACTACCTTGGCCGGATTGACGTTCTTGTTGGTCCAATCCATTTCGGACACGTGCACCAGGCCTTCCACGCCCGGCTCGATCTCGACGAAGCAGCCGTAATCGGTGACGTTGGAGACCTTGCCGAACAGGCGGCTGCCGACCGGGTAGCGGCGGGCGATGGCGACCCACGGGTCGTCGCCCAGCTGCTTGAGGCCCAGCGACACGCGGTTGCGCTCGCGGTCGTACTTCAGCACGCGCACGTCGAGCTCGTCGCCGACGTTGACCACTTCGGACGGATGACGCACGCGCTTCCACGCCATGTCGGTGATGTGCAGCAGGCCGTCGATGCCGCCCAGGTCCACGAACGCGCCGTAGTCGGTGAGGTTCTTGACCGTGCCCTTCACCACCGCGCCTTCGGTCAGGCGTTCCAGCAGCTTCTCGCGCTCCTCGGAGAACTCGGTCTCGACGACGGCGCGGCGGCTGACCACCACGTTGTTGCGCTTGCGGTCCAGCTTGATGATCTTGAATTCGAGATCCTTGCCTTCCAGGTACACCGGATCGCGCACCGGACGCACGTCGACCAGCGAGCCCGGCAGGAACGCGCGGACGTCCTTGATGTCGACGGTGAAGCCGCCCTTGACCTTGCCGGAGATCTTGCCGGTGATGGTCTCTTCCTTGTCGAAGGCCTGCTCGAGGTCGTCCCATACCATGGAACGCTTGGCCTTCTCACGGGAGAGCTTGGTCTCGCCGAAGCCGTCTTCCAGTGCGTCGAGGGCTACCTTCACCTCGTCGCCCACGCTTACTTCCAACTCGCCGTTCTCGCTCTTGAACTGCTCGATCGGAACGATGCCTTCGCTCTTGAGGCCAGCGTTGATCACGACGACGTCGTTGCGGATTTCGACAACGATGCCGGTGACGATGGCACCCGGCTTCAGCTTGGAGATGGCCTGTTGGCTCTGTTCAAACAGCTCGGCAAAACTTTCAGTCATGTTGATTCCAGAAATAAGAAAAGGCCCTTGACCCAATGCGCGCGGTTGAATGATTGCGCTTGGGGCAGGCCCGCCGGTTGTGGGTGTGTCGGGACGGAAGCCCTTGCACCGTTGACCCAAAACTTCATGCCGCGACATGAAGCACCAAAGCCGCCGGAACCCTTTACGGTTTCACGACGGCCAGAACTTTAGCGACCACATCCTCGATTCCCATGCCGGTGGTATCGACCAGCACTGCATCGGCGGCGGGCTTGAGCGGCGCGACGGTTCGCGATGCATCACGGGCGTCGCGCGCTTCAATTTCGCTCTGAAGGGACGAGAGTGTAACGCTCAGCCCCTTTTCCTTCAACTGCTTATAACGTCTTTTCGCCCTTTCGGCGGCGCTCGCGGTCAGGAACACCTTGTAGGGCGCATCGGGAAAGATCACCGTGCCCATGTCACGTCCGTCCGCCACCAGGCCCGGCGCTTTGCGAAAACTCAGCTGCAGCTCGACCAGCGCCTTGCGCACCGACGGGATCGAGGCAATGGCGGAGGCCGCGGCGCCCGCCGTCTCGGTGCGCAGCTCGTCCGTGGCATCGTGCCCATTGACGAGGACGCGCGTTTCGCCATCATGTGGCGCCGCACGAAACTGGATCCTGGTGGTCTCGGCGCAGCGGGTTATGGCCTCGGCGTCGGAGAGATCCAGGTCGGCCGCCCCGGCGGCATAGCCGACCGCCCGATACAGCGCCCCGGAATCGAGCAAGCGCCAGCCCAGGTGGTCCGCCACCAGCCGGCTGATCGTGCCTTTGCCTGAGCCGGATGGACCGTCGATGGTGAGTACGGGCACGGGCTTGCGGCTTGGCATGGACGCTCCTGATGGCACGGGAAGTGCTTAGCTTAGCGTGTTTTAAGGGGGTTCCCAGCCAATGCTCAACCGTTCCACTTCGACCGCATCCGGTTATCCGCCGCCTTCCGTGAACGACCTTCACCACCAGTTCCACCAGGCCGCCGACGAGCTTCGGCATCTGAAGAATCGGCCCGACAACGACACCCTGCTGATGCTCTACGGGCTCTACAAGCAGGCGCTGGAAGGCGACGTGCACGGTTGCCAGCCCACCAGCTTCTTCGACTTCATCGGCACCGCCAAACAGGAAGCGTGGGGGCGCCTGAAGGGCATGTCGCAGGACGAGGCGATGCGCCAGTACGTCACCCTGGTACAACAATTGCTGCCCTGATCGGGCACCTGCCGCGGCGCGGCCACTTGCGCCCTTCGTGACGGGGCTGCATATTCATACGATCGTTTGAACGACGGTCGATGCATGAACTACCCCAACCTGTTCGCCCCGCTCGAGCTGGGCCACGTCACCTTGCCCAACCGCATCCTGATGGGTTCGATGCATACCGGGCTGGAGGACAAGGCCGCCGATTTCGACAAGCTCGCCGCCTATTTCGCCGAACGCGCACGCGGCGGTGTGGGCCTGATGGTGACCGGCGGCATTGCGCCGAGCATCCAGGGCTGGCTCAAGCCCTTCGGCGGACGCATGAGTTTGCCCTGGCACACGCCGCGGCATCGCAAGATCACCCGGGCGGTGCATGCCGAAGGCGGACGCATCTGCATGCAGATCCTGCACGCGGGGCGCTACGGCTATCACCCGCTGTCGGTGGCGCCCTCGCCCATCCAGTCGCCGATCACGCCGTTCAAGCCGCGCGCCCTCAGCGCGCGCGGTGTCGAGCGCACCATCCGGGATTTCGTCCGTTGCGCCCAGCTCGCGCGCGAAGCCGGCTATGACGGCGTGGAAGTGATGGGTTCGGAAGGCTATCTGATCAACCAGTTCATCGCCGCGCGCACCAATCAACGCAACGATGCGTGGGGCGGCGATACCGCGCGGCGTATGCGTTTTCCGATCGAAATCGTGCGGCGCATGCGCGAAGCCGTCGGCAAGGACTTCATCATCATCTATCGCCTTTCCATGCTCGACCTGGTCGAGGGCGGGCAAGCCTGGCAGGACATCGTGGCGCTCGCCAAAGGCATCGAAGCCGCAGGCGCCAGCATCATCAACACCGGCATCGGCTGGCACGAAGCGCGCGTGCCGACCATCGTCACCAGCGTGCCGCGCGCGGGCTTCAGCTGGGTGACGAAAAAGCTCAAGGGTGAAGTGGCGATTCCGCTGATTACCACCAACCGCATCAATATGCCCGATGTCGCCGAACGGATACTCGCCAGCGGCGAAGCAGACATGGTGTCGATGGCGCGTCCACTATTGGCCGATCCGGAGTGGGCGATCAAGGCCAAGGCGGGACGCAGCGAACGCATCAACACCTGCATCGCCTGCAACCAGGCGTGTCTCGATCACGTGTTTCTCAACCAGCGCGCGAGTTGCATGGTCAATCCGCGCGCCTGTTTCGAAACCGAGTTGCGCATCCTGCCAACCGCCACGCGCAAACGCATGGCCGTCATCGGTGCGGGCCCGGCCGGCATGTCTTGCGCCGCCACGCTCGCGGAACGTGGGCACGACGTCACGCTGATCGAAAGCGCCAGCGAGATCGGCGGCCAGTTCAACTACGCCAAGCGCATCCCGGGCAAGGAAGAATTCCACGAGACGCTGCGCTATTTCACGCACCGCCTGGGCGATGCCGGCGTGCGCGTGCAGTTGGGACAGACCGCAGATGTGGATTCGCTCACGGCAGCAAACTACGACCACGTCATCGTCGCCACTGGCATCAAGCCGCGCCAGGTACGTTTTCCCGGCAGCGATGATCCGCGCGTGCTGAGCTATCTCGACGTGCTGGCGCGCAACCACGCCGTCGGCGCGCGCGTGGCGATCATCGGCGCCGGCGGCATCGGTTTCGACGTGGCCGAATTCCTCGTCGAACATGCGCCCTCTCCCACCACCGACGTCGCGCGCTGGACGCGCGAATGGGGCGTGGACATGCAACTCGAGCAACCCGGCGGCTTGCGATCCCCGCAACCGGAGCCGGCGGCGCGACAGGTCTGGCTGCTGCAGCGAACCGCGGGCCGCCCCGGCGCTCGCCTCAACAAGACCACTGGCTGGGTTCATCGCGCGACCCTGAAAAATAAGCGGGTGACGATGCTTGGCGGCGTCAGCTACGACCGTTTCGACGACCAAGGCCTGCACATCACCATCGATGGCCAGGCCCAGGTGCTACCCGTCGACAACGTGGTGATCTGCGCCGGACAGGAACCCCACCGCAACCTGGCCGATGCGCTCAAGGAACACGGCCACCCCAGCGTGCACGTGATCGGCGGCGCGGACGTCGCCGCCGAGCTAGATGCGAAGCGGGCCATCGCCCAGGGCACGCGACTTGCGGCGGCGCTTTAGCAAAGCGCCGTAACGTCTTTTCGGGGAAGAAGAAAAGGAAGCGCCCCGCCAGCGATGCGTCGGTAGTGGCTCTGGGGAGGGAGGCCGAAATACCGCGGGGGTAGCATCGCTGCGGGGCGAGGTCTGCGCCACTCGGGGGGAGGGGGTCAGTAGCGCGACAGGGAAGATATTATGATCGACCCGATACAGAATCAAATATATATTTAGACCCGTATTTATACGGAATCGCTATATGTTTGACTTCCGCCAGCTGCGCTACTTCATCGCGGTCGCCGAGGAGCTGAGCTTCACGCGCGCCGCGCAGCGCCTGCATCTTTCGCAGCCGCCGCTTTCCCAGCAGATCCAGGCGCTGGAGCAGGACCTGGGGGTGCGGCTGCTGGAGCGCGACAAGCGCAACGTCACCCTTACCGCGCCGGGGCGGCTGTTTCTCGACCAGGCCCGGCAGATCCTGGCGATGGCCGACGAGGCGCGCACCCAGGTCGCCGAAGCCGCCGCGGGCTTCAGCGGACACCTCAAGCTCGCCTACACCGTCTCGGTATCCTTCCATCCCGCCCTGCCGCAGACGCTGCTGCGGCTCGGCCAGAACGCGCCCAACGTGCGCGTGTGGCTGAGCGAGATGTACAGCGAGCCGCAGTTCTCGGCGATCCGCAACGGCCAGATCGATGTGGGTTTCGTACGCGACGTGCCCACGCACGAGGACGACGCCCGCGCGCTGCGCATCGATGTGATCGACCGCGAACCCCTGGTGCTCGCCCTGCCCTCCGGCCACCGCCTGGCGGGCCGCCAACGCGTGGAGCTGAGCGAGGTGGCCGGCGATCCCTTCGTGGTGCAGCCGCGCGAACTGGCGGCCACGCTGTACGACCGGGTGGTGCGCCTGGCGGCCAAGGCCGGCTTCCATCCGGTGATCCGCCAACACGCCCAGCAGATCAATGGCCTGCTGGCGCTGGTCGCCGCCGGCATCGGCATGGCGCTGGTGCCGGCCAGCATGCAGGTGGTGAAGCTGGCCGGCGTAAGCTATGTACCCCTCGGCGATCCGGACGCCTATCTGCTGCTGGCGGTGGCCAGCCAGGTCGACAGCGCCTCGCCGGTGGTGCAGCAGTTTCTGGAAACCGTCAACCAGGCCAAGGCGGCCTTGGGCTTGTGACAAGTCATTCAAATCGTTATACTTGCGCGCTTTCTTCGTTTCATTTCGTTCCAGGAGCCTGCCGTGAAGGTGCTTTCCTCTTTGAAGTCCGCCAAGCAGCGGCACCGCGACTGCAAGGTTGTGCGCCGCCGCGGCAAAGTGTTCGTGATCTGCAAGAGCAACCCGCGTTTCAAGGCGCGTCAGCGTTGATCTAGCTGGGCCATGAGCCGATAAAAAAGCCGCTGCGAAGCGGCTTTTTTTGTGTTTGCGTTTTTGGGTTTACGGCCAGGCTGGCCCCTCACCCCGGCCCTCTCCCCGAAGGGGGAGAGGGAGCAAAGGCGCGCATCACTCGTAGCTGACGCCGGTGATCTCGTAGCGCTTCACGCCGTTGGGCGCGCGGAACTCGAAGCTTTCGCCCTCGCTCTTGCCGATCAGCGCACGCGCGATCGGCGAGGACACCGCGATCAAGGCCTGCTTGATGTCCGCTTCCAGGTCGCCGACGATCTGGTACTTCACCGCTTCGCCGCTTTCTTCGTCTTCCAGTTCCACGATCGCGCCGAACACGATCTTGCTGCCCGGCTTCAGGCGCGACACATCGATCACTTCGGCGGTGGACAGCGCCGCTTCCAGCTCGTTGATGCGCCCTTCGATAAAGCTCTGCTGCTCACGCGCCGCGTGATATTCGGCATTTTCCTTCAGGTCGCCGTGCGCGCGTGCTTCAGCGATCGCGGCGATGATCTTCGGACGCTCGACCGATTTCAGACGCTCCAGCTCGCCACGCAGACGTTCGGAACCGGCCTTGGTAATGGGTGCGCGGCTCATGCGTTCAGCTCCTTGTGTAGTTCTTGCAGGCTGTGAACCTCACCGCTGTCGTGATAATCCAGCGAATGCACCAGCGCACGCGCGCCGGCCACCGTGGTGGAATACGTGACGCGATGCTGCAATGCCTCGCGCCGGATCGAGAACGAGTCGGCGATCGCCTGCTTGCCCTCGGTGGTGTTGACGATATACACGATCTCGCCGTTCTTGATCAGGTCGACGATGTGCGGGCGGCCTTCGGCCACCTTGTTGATGCGCTCGCACACCACGCCATGCGCGGTGAGATAGCTTGCCGTACCGGCCGTCGCCACCAGCGTGAAGCCTCGTGTGGCGATATCCGCCGCGATCGGCAGCAGGCGATCCTTGTCGGCATCGCGCACCGACACGAACACCTTGCCCTTCGGCGGCGTCTTGATGCCAGCGGCATCATGGCCGCGCGCGAACGCTGCGCCGAAGCTGCGGCCCACGCCCATCACCTCGCCGGTGGAGCGCATTTCGGGGCCGAGGATCGGATCGACGTTCTGGAACTTCAGGAACGGGAAGATCGCTTCCTTCACTGAGTAGTAGCCCGGAATCACTTCGTGCGTGGCGCCCTGCTCTTCCAACGAGCGGCCAGCCATGCAACGTGCAGCAATCTTGGCGAGCGCAACACCCGTTGCCTTGGACACGAACGGCACCGTGCGCGATGCACGCGGATTCACTTCCAGGATGAACACGGTGTCGCCCTGGATTGCGAACTGCGTGTTCATCAGGCCGATCACCTTCAGCTCTTTCGCCATCAGGCCAACCTGGCGACGCAGTTCGTTCTGCACCGCCGGCGACAGCGAATACGGCGGCAGCGAGCAGGACGAATCGCCCGAGTGCACGCCGGCTTCCTCGATGTGCTCCATGATGCCGCCGACCAGCACGTTGCCGTCGCGATCGGCGATCACGTCCACGTCCACTTCCACGGCATGATCGAGGAAGCGATCGAGCAGCACCGGCGAATCGTTCGACACCTGCACCGCTTCGCGGATGTAGCGCGACAGATCCGCATCGTCGTACACCACTTCCATCGCGCGGCCGCCGAGCACGTAGCTCGGGCGCACCACCAGCGGATAGCCGATTTCGCGCGCCAGCGCCAACGCCTCATCGGCATTGCGCGCGGTGCGGTTCGGCGGCTGGGTCAGGCCCAGCTTGGCGATCATCTGCTGGAAGCGCTCGCGGTCTTCGGCCAGGTCGATCGAATCGGGCGTGGTGCCGATGATCGGCGCGCCGGCTGCTTCCAGCGCGCGTGCGAGCTTGAGCGGCGTCTGGCCGCCGTACTGCACGATCACGCCCTTGGGCTTTTCCAGGTCGACGATTTCCAGCACGTCCTCGAGCGTAAGCGGCTCGAAATACAGGCGGTCCGACGTGTCGTAATCGGTGGATACGGTTTCGGGGTTGCAGTTGACCATGATGGTCTCGAACCCGTCTTCGCGCAGCGCGAGTGCCGCATGCACGCAGCAGTAGTCGAATTCGATGCCCTGTCCGATGCGGTTCGGACCGCCGCCCAGCACGATGATCTTGTCGCGCGTGGTCGGATTGGCTTCGCACTCTTCCTCGTAGGTCGAGTACATGTACGCCGTAGTGGTGGCGAATTCGGCCGCGCAGGAATCCACGCGCTTGTACACGGGGCGCACGCCTAAGGTACGACGCAGATGGCGGATGGCCGCTTCGTCCGTGCTGGAGAGTTCGGCCAGGCGCGCATCGGAGAAGCCCAGGCGCTTGAGTTCGCGCATGCGCGGTGCATCGAGCGCGCTGATGCCCTGCGCCTGCACTTCTTTCTCGGTGAGCACGATGTCTTCGAACGCGGCCAGGAACCACGGGTCGACGCGGCTCAGGTCATGCACTTCTTCCAGCGTCAGACCGGCGCGGAATGCATCGGCCAGATGGAACACACGATCGGGACGCGGCTCACGCAATTCGCGCTTGAGCGTGGCCAGGCCATCGTCACTGGCCAGATCCAGGCCGGTCGGGTTCAAACCGGTCTTGCCGATTTCCAATCCACGCAGCGCCTTCTGCAGCGATTCGTGGAAGCTGCGGCCGATCGCCATCACCTCGCCCACGGATTTCATTTGCGTGGTGAGGCGCGCATCGGCCTGCGGGAATTTCTCGAACGCGAAGCGCGGGATCTTGGTAACCACGTAGTCGATGGTCGGCTCGAACGAGGCCGGCGTGAGGCCGCCGGTGATGTCGTTCTTCAGTTCATCCAGCGTGTAACCCACGGCGAGCTTCGCCGCGACCTTGGCGATCGGGAAGCCAGTGGCCTTCGAAGCAAGCGCGGACGAACGCGACACACGCGGATTCATCTCGATCACCACCACGCGGCCGGTTTCGGCATTCACGCCGAACTGCACGTTGGAGCCGCCGGTATCCACGCCGATCTTGCGCAGCACCGCGATGGAGGCATCGCGCAGGCGCTGGTATTCCTTGTCGGTGAGCGTCTGCGCCGGCGCCACGGTGATCGAGTCGCCGGTATGCACGCCCATCGGGTCGAGGTTTTCGATCGAGCACACAATGATGCAGTTGTCCGCCTTGTCGCGGACCACTTCCATCTCGAACTCCTTCCAGCCCAGCACCGATTCTTCCACCAGCACTTCGTGCACCGGCGAGAGTTCCAGACCGCGCTTGACGATCTCTTCGAATTCCTCGCGGTTGTACGCGATGCCGCCGCCGGAACCGCCAAGCGTGAAGCTGGGACGGATGATGGTGGGATAGCCGACGGTCGCCTGGATTTCCACCGCCTGTTCGAACGAACGCGCCACGGCTGCCTTCGGGCATTCCAGGCCGATCTCGGACATCGCCACGCGGAACAGCTCGCGGTCTTCGGCCATGCGGATCGCTTCGCGCGACGCGCCGATCAGTTCCACGCCGTACTTTTCGAGCACGCCGTTGTCGGCAAGGTCGAGCGCGCAGTTCAAGCCGGTCTGGCCGCCCATGGTCGGCAGCACCGCGTCCGGACGCTCCTTGGCGATGATGCGTTCCACCGTCTGCCAGTTGATCGGCTCGATGTAGACCGCGTCGGCCATGTTCGGATCGGTCATGATCGTGGCCGGGTTGGAATTCACCAGGATCACCCGGTAACCCTCTTCGCGCAGCGCCTTGCATGCCTGCGCGCCGGAGTAGTAGAACTCGCAGGCCTGGCCGATCACGATCGGGCCGGCGCCGATGATCAGGATGCTTTTGATGTCGGTACGTTTTGGCATCTCAGCGGGTCTCCTGCATCAGCTTGGCGAAACGATCGAACAGATAACCGATATCCAGTGGGCCTGGGCTTGCTTCCGGGTGTCCCTGGAAACAGAACGCAGGGCGATCAGTGAGCGCGAAGCCCTGCAGCGAACCGTCGAACAGCGAAGTGTGCGTGATGCGCACATTCGAGGGCAGCGTGGACGCATCCACCGCAAAGCCGTGGTTCTGCGAAGTGATCAGCACGCGGCCGTCGTCGTGGTCCTTCACCGGATGGTTGGCGCCGTGGTGGCCGAACTTCATCTTCATCGTTTTACCGCCTACTGCCGCGCCCATGATCTGGTGGCCGAGGCAGATGCCGAACAGCGGAATTTCCGCGTGGAGGAATTCGCGCGTGGCGGCGATGGCGTAATCGCAAGCGGCCGGATCGCCGGGGCCATTGGAGAGGAACACGCCGTCGGGCTTCATCGCCAGCACTTCGGCAGCGGGCGTCTGGGCCGGCACCACGGTGATCTCGCAGCCGCGCTCGGCCAGCAGGCGCAGAATGTTGCGCTTCACGCCGTAGTCGTAGGCGACCACGTTGAAGCGCTTGTCCGTTTCGTGGAACACGGTGCGGTCGAGGTCATACACACCCTCGTTCCAGTTGTACGGCTTGGTCACGCTGACCACCTTGGCCAGGTCCATGCCGTTCAAGCCGGGGAAGGCGCGCGCCTTGGCCAGCGCGGCCTCGGCGTCGATCGACTCGCCGGCCACGATGCAGCCGTTGAGCGCGCCCTTGTCGCGCAGGATGCGCGTGAGGCGGCGGGTATCGATGCCGGCAATGGCGACGATGCCGTGGCGCTTGAGGTAATCAGGCAGGCTCTCGGTATTGCGCCAGTTGCTGGGCCGGCGCGGTACGTCGCGCACGATCAGGCCGGCGGTATGCACGCGGTCGGATTCGGCATCCACCTCGTTGCAGCCGGTGTTGCCGATATGCGGGTAAGTAAGGGTGACGATCTGACGGGCATAGGAGGGATCGGTGAGGATCTCCTGGTAGCCGGTCATGGCGGTATTGAAAACCACTTCGCCAACGGTTTCGCCAGTCGCACCGACGGCGTGGCCGTGGAATACGCTGCCGTCTTCGAGGGCAAGCAGAGCGGGATGAGGCATGTGGAGGGCCGCCTTTTAGGTACAGCAAGGTCCGCAAGCCGCGTGCAAGCAGGCTTGTGGACCTTAGGTGAAGGAAAGTCTCGGGCGGGTTGAAATGATAGGCTTCGCGCGCCTTTCTGTCCACCGCAAACGAATGCGCAAAACCGATGGTCATAAGGCGCTAGACTGAGCCGTCACTTAGCCGGGATTGCTGCCAAGCTTGATGAACACCACCGTACTGCTGGACCCCGCTCGACTCGATCGCCCGGACACGGATGTGCGCCAGCAGCCGTTCCCGTTCATGATCGCGCACGGCCAATTGCCGGACGAAGCGCGCAACGATCTGGAGCGGGATTTTCCCAAGTACGCCAGCGCCGGCTTTTTTCCCTACGACCCGGCCGATTGCGGTCCTTCCGTCAACGCCCTGGTGCAGCAGCTGACCACCCCCGAATTCGCCAGCGCGATCGGTCGCTACCTGGGCATCGAGAACCTGGGCCGGTACCCCACGCTGATCACCCTGTGCCGCGCCTTGAACAAGCGCCACGGCACCATCCACACCGACAGCCGCTCCAAGGTCGCCACCGCCCTGCTCTACCTCAACACGCAGTGGCCCGACACCAGCGACGGCTGCCTGCGCTTTCTCAACCGCGTGGACAACATCGACGACCTGGTCGCGCCGGAACTCAAGCCGCTGTACGGCGAGTTCGCCGTGTTCAAGCGTTGCGACAATTCCTTCCACGGGCATCTGCCGTACGAAGGCGAGCGCCGCGTAATCCAGGTGGCATGGCTCACCAGCGAAGAAGAAAAACTGCGCAAGACCAAGCGCGGCAAATTCTCGCGTGGCTTCAAGAAGCTGTTCGGCGTGCTGGACCGCAAGCTCGGCGCCGGGCGCGATCGCAACGCGTCGCATCGCAACTGACGACCTCGCGCCACTAACCTCCATGACGCCAGTCGCGCTGCACACGGTCTGCGAAGCACTGGCCTATGCGATCGGCTTTCGCACGTTTCTATGGACGCGCCAGCGGTTTGCGCCAAGCGCATTCAAGCACAAGGACGAAGTGGCATGGGTCGCGGTAAGCGCCATCGTCGGTGCGGCGCTGGGCGCCAAGCTTTCCTACTGGCTGGACGACCCGCTTACTGCATTCGCCAACTTTCCCGATCTGCGCCACCTGCTGCTGGGCAAGTCCATCATCGGCGCGCTGCTCGGCGGCCTGTTGGGCGTGGAGCTGTGCAAGAAACTGGCCGGCATCCGGCAATCCACCGGCGATGCGTTCGTACTGCCGCTGACGGTGGGCATGTGCATCGGCCGCGTCGGCTGTTATCTGGCGGGGCTGGGCGACCATACCTATGGCAACCCCACTTCGCTGCCCTGGGGCGTGGACTTCGGCGATGGCATTGCGCGCCATCCCACCCAGCTCTACGAGATTCTCTTCCTGCTTGCGCAGTACGCCTGGATCCATCTGCGGCGCCATGATTTCGAGCAACCGGGTGACCGCTTCCGCGCCTTCATGATCGGCTATCTCGTGTTCCGCCTGCTGGTGGAATTCATCAAGCCGGTCTTTTACGTCTATCCGGCCCATCTGAGCGGTCTGCAACTGCTTTGCGTCGGCGGCCTGCTCTACTACCATCGGGACATACCGCGAATCGCGAAGATTCTATTCAGGGGAAGAAGCCGCGTATGGGAGCCAAGGTAAGGCCGTACCTGTTCTACGACAGCGCGGTATCCATCTGCAGCACCTGCCTGCGTCGCGTCGAAGCGAAAATCCTGATCAAGGACGAGCGCGTCTACATGGAAAAGTGGTGCCCGCACCACGGCCGCGAACGCGTGCTGCTGGCCGACGACGCCGCGTATTACCGACAATGCCGCGAGCTGTACATCAAGCCGCCGGAACTGCCCAGGCAGTTCAACACGCCGCAGCATTTCGGTTGCCCGTACGACTGCGGGCTGTGTCCGGAACACATGCAGCATTCCTGCCTGACCCTGGTCGAGATCACCGACCACTGCAACCTGCGCTGCCCAATCTGCTATGCCGAAAGCGGTCCGCACCGGCCGGGTTACCGCGACCTCGCGACGGTTGAGCGCATGCTCGACGCCGTGGTCGCCAATGAGGGCGAGCCCGACGTGGTGCAGATCTCGGGCGGCGAGCCGACCCTGCATCCGGATTTCTTCGCCATCCTCGACGCCGCCAGGCAACGGCCGATCCGGCATCTGATGGTCAATACCAACGGCCTGCGCATCGCCAAGGAGCCGGATTTCGCGGCGCGCCTGGCGCAGTACCAACCCGGCTTCGAGCTCTATCTGCAATTCGATTCGCTGCGCGATGACGTGCATAAGGATCTGCGCGGCGCGAAATTGCGCGACGTGCGCCTCAAGGCTCTCGAACACCTCAATCGCCACGATATCTCCACCACTCTGGTGGTCACCGTCAAGAAAGGGCTCAACGACGACGAACTCGGTTCCATCATCGAATTCGCCCTCACTCAGCCTTGCGTGCGTGGCGTTACCTTTCAGCCGATCCAGGCGGCCGGTCGTCTGGAAGGCTATGACGCCGAACGCGACCGCCTCACCTTGAGCGAAGTGCGCCGGCGCATTCTTGAGCAAAGCGCGATCTTCCGTCCTGACGACCTGATTCCCGTCCCCTGCAATCCCGATTGCCTGGCCATGGCTTATGCCTTGAAGCTGGAAGACAAGGTGCTGCCACTGACCCGTTTCGTTTCACCCGAAACCCTGGTCAGCAAGGGACGCAACACCATCGTGGTCGAACGCGATGAAGCGTTGCGCGCGCACGTGTTCGAGCTGTTCGCCACCAATCATTCGCCCGAATCGCAGGCCTGCTCGCTATCGGATCTGCTGTGCTGCTTGCCGCAGGTGCAGGCGCCGGCGGAGCTTTCCTACCGCAACGTGTTTCGCGTGTTGATCATGCAGTTCATCGACGCGCAGGGTTTCGACCTGCGCGCCGTGAAGAAATCCTGCGTGCATATTGCGCAGCCGGACGGTCGCATCATTCCGTTCGATACGTTCAATCTGTTCTATCGTGACAACAAGGCGGCGAAGCTGGATGCGCTGCGTCACGAGATCACACAAGCCCGCGCCATAGAGAAGGCATCTGTATGAGCGACAACATCGATACGCCTCCACCCAGTGGAATCTATCCGGACAAAGATAAGCTGCAGGACGCAGGCTCGCTTGGCCTCGGCATCGGATTGGCCTGGCTGATTGCAGTAGTGGGAACTCCGTTAAGCATCGGGATCGCCTCTGCGCTCACTCCAATCTTCAACAAAGGAGTCGTTGCGTTCGGGCTGCTGCCCTATTTGCTGATTATCGTCCTGGCGATCTTTCACTATCGAAAGGGCAAGACCAGAACGGGACTGGGCTTGATGCTTGGATTGCTGTCGATTGTCGCCGTCGTATTGCTGCTCGTTGCAGCATGTTTCGGCATGCTGTCCGGAGTGTGAGAAAGCGAATGCGAGGGGCCAAGCCCGCGCCCGCACTCCGTTCATAGCGTACTATCGCGCGATCGAGCCGCTTCGGGGGAAGCCATGTCTTTCGTGTTCCTGCTGTCCTTGGCGCTGCAGATCGCCTGCGCCGTGCACGTCATCCGCAGTGGCCGTCCGCTGTATTGGTTGTTCCTGATCCTGATCGGCTCCTATCTCGCCGTGCTGGTTTACGTGCTGGTTGCGGTCATTCCCGATCTTCAACACGACCCGCACGGACGCCGGGCGGCGCGCACGGCGATGAAGGTGATCGATCCGCAGCGCCGTCGGCGCGAACTGCAGAAGCGACTTGAACTCAGCAACACCATCGACAACCGCCGCCGGCTGGCCGAGGAATGCCTGCAGCAAGGCGACTACGCCAACGCACAGGAGTTGTACCAGGGCCTGCTTACCGGCATGTACGCCACCGATCCGCACTTCATGGAAGGCCTGGCGCACGCGCAGGCCGGCAGCGAGCACTTCGCCGAAGCGCGGCAGACGTTGGATGCGCTTGCGCAGGCCAATCCGAATTACAAATCCAGCGAAGTGCAATTGCTCTACGCGCGCTGCCTGGAGGAACTCGGCGACACCGAAGCGGCGCTCAACGAATACCGCGTATTGGCCGACAGCTATCCCGGCGAGGAGGGACGCTTCCGCTATGGCCGCCTGCTCGCGCAAAGCCAGCGTCATGCCGAAGCGCGCAGCGTGCTGCAAAGCCAACTGCGGCGCGCCGAAATGATGCCCCGCTACTATCGCCGCAAAGAGCAGACCTGGCTGAAGGCCGCAAAGCTCGAGCTGTCGCGATTGGGCGAATCCTAAGCTACCCCATCAGCCAGAACATGTAAGCCGCAAACACGCCATAGAGCAGCCCCACCGGCGCAAGCTTCCGTCCGTCGACGTGCCCGCGGCGGAACAGCCACCACAGGTAGATGATCGCGGCAGCCGTCAGGATGCCGGCCACGATCAACGGCTTGTCGAACATCCACGGTGTGGCGAAGATCGCCAGCGCGCTCGGGATGGTGGCCTGGATCATCATGGCGCCGGAAATATTCGCCAATGCCAGCCGTTCCTTGCCCTGACGCACCCAGATCAGCGCATTCATGGTTTCCGGCAGCTCCGTCGCGACCGGGCTCAATACCAGCGCCACCAAATGCGGCGGCAGATGCAAGGCTTCGCCGATGCTCTCGATCTGCAGCACGAAGACATGCGAAGCCACCGCGATGACCAGCAACGACAACGCCGCCTGCAGCGCGACCATCAGCAAGGACGGATTGGCCGCGCGCGGCTGGAATTTCAGCGCTTCCAGTTCATCGCCGTGCGCCGTGTCGCCCTCGCCTTTCAGCTCGCGCCACACATAGATCGCATACGCCAGCAAAAACAGAATGCCCAGCCACGGCTTGAACGCAAACGCGATCAAGCCCAGCCCGCACTTCACCACGAAAATCGAAAGGAACCAGGCTTGGTCGCGCGCCAGCCGCGCATGCTCGACATGCACGCGCACCGTGGCGCGGCCCAGGCGACGACGATTGCCCCACAACGCAAGGCCGACCACCGCATAGGCGATCGTGGCCAGCACCAGCGGGCCGCCCATCGCGGCGCCCACGCCGATATCGCGCACTTCCGCCGTGCGCCCCATGACCACCGCCACGAAGGTCACCGCACTTTCCGGCAACGCCGTGCCGAACGCGGCCAATACCGTACCGGTGGCCGTCTCGCCAAGGTTTAGCTTTTTCCCCAGCCACTCGATGCTGTTGACGAAGTATTCGCAGGCGGCATAGATGGCCGCCGCGGAAAGCAGGAACAGCAGTGCAGTGAGCGCCATGAAAATTTCCGGGCCGGGCGAGCGAAGTCCGATGGCGCACGCGCGTCGCTCGCCCGGCCGGGGTGAGCGCGTCGTGGCCAAAGGTCTCGCCGAGCGATCGCAAGCGAATGCTGCGATAACCACCCGCGCCATGAAGCGAACGCTTCAAGTGTGTTGACGCGGATTCCTCGTTGCACCTGGGTCGAACGCCCGATGCCGCGAAGATGGCTACTCCCCAATGACAGTGAGTGCTGCGAATGCTACAGGCTTCGCACCAGCCTCACAACATATGGCGGGCGCCGGAAGACACCGCCTTCAGCGTCCATCCACCGCCTTGCGCCCGATCGCCGGATCGTCGGTGAAAAACGCATCGATGCCCACCGCGAGATACGCGCGGATTTCCGCGATCGAACCGGACTCGTTGAATGTCTTCGGATCGCTGCCCTGCCAGAGATTCCTGGCCTGAAAATGATTCTCCGGGCGGAAGGTATACGGATGCACTTCCAGGCCCGCCGCATGCGCGTCATGCACCAGCGAGGTCGGCGTGCCCAAGCTGCCGCCGGGTTTCAACGGGATGATCGACCGGATATTGGGACCGATCGCATCCGCATAGCCGGCGATGTCGCGCAGGCCGGCAGGCGTCACCATGTCGCCATAGCTCAGCTTGCCGCCTGCCGAGGTCACATCGTATGGCTGTTCGTGCAGGTCATCGATCAATTGCAACAGCCGGATGTTGGGATGACGCTTGCCCAGCTTTCCATGCAGATAACGCAGGTTGCCGATTTCGAACGACTGGATTTCCACCGGCGCATGCTGCGTATAGCGATGCGCGGCGATGATCGCCAGCACGCGATCTTCCATCGGCAGGCCAATCTTCTGGAAATAGGTGCCGTGCTTGATCTCCGGAATGATGCCGATGACGCGTCCGCGGGTCGCCGATTCGGTCGCGACGAAATCGATGATTTCGTCAAAGGTCGGTATCTGGAAGTCGCCGTCGTACTGTGTGCTGCGATACTCCGGCAAGCGCTCACGCGCACGCAGCGTCTTGAGTTCCGCCAACGTGAAGTCTTCCGTGAACCAGCCAGTGACACTGTGCCCATCGATGGTCTTGGTGGTCTTGCGCGAGGCGAATTCCGGATGGCTGGCCACGTCGGTAGTGCCGCTGATCTCGTTCTCGTGCCGGGCCACGGGCACCCCGTCCTTGGTCATCACCAGATCGGGTTCGACGTAATCCGCGCCATCGGCAATCGCCTTCGCGTACGAGGCCAGCGTGTGCTCCGGTCGCAAGGCGCTGGCGCCACGATGGCCGATCACCAGCACCTTGGCTGCGAGCGGTTTTTCATCGGCATGGACGGCGGCGGACATGAGTGCGGCTCCCAGACAGCAGCTCAGCCATAGTAGCGTTTTCATCCCGACGCCCTCACTGGTGACGCGATCAGCCGGTGACGCGCGCCTGCAACATGTCGTCGATGTCATAGCTGCCAGGCGCATGCGCCGCCAGCCATGCGGCCGCTTCCAATGCGCCGCGCGCGAAGATGGAACGATCGGTGGCGCGATGACTCAGCTCGACGCGTTCGCCCTGGCCAAGCAGCAAGGCCGTGTGCTCGCCCACTACATCGCCGCCGCGCACCACGGCAAAACCGATACTGCCGCTGCGCCGCGCGCCGGGACGGCCTTCGCGCACGTAGACGGCATCCTTCGCCAAGGTGGTGCCGCGCGCATCGGCGGCCGCATCGCCCAAGGCCAGCGCCGTGCCCGATGGGGCATCTTCCTTGCGGCCGTGATGCGCTTCGACGATCTCCAGATCCCAATCGGGCAGCGCCGCGGCGGCCTGGCGCAGCAGGCGCTTCAACACCGCCACGCCCAGGCTGAAATTGGCGGCATGCAACAGGGGAATGTGTTGCGCGGCTTGATCGAGCCGGGTTTGCAGTGAGGCATCGATGCCTGTCGTTCCGGTAACCAGCGCGGCCTTGTGCGCGATGCAGTAATCAAGCGCTGCGGCAAGTCCGTCCGGGCCGCTGAAGTCAATGATGACGTCGGCGGTGACGGCGTTCCAATCGTGCGCATAGTGCAGTGACGTGGCGAGCTCCGCGAAAACGGGTGTGCCGTTATGTGCGGAATGGGCAGATACCAACGCATTGACCAGTTCGAAGCGCTTGTCTTCGCGTACCAGCGCGAGCAAGGCGCGTCCCATGCGGCCGGAAGCGCCGTTGATGGCAAGACGGATGGGTTGGGTCATGCGGGTGTCCTAGACGGGTGCCAAGGTGTACTCCCTCCCCTGCTTGCAGGGGAGGGCTGGGGTGAGGGTTGCTTGCGCTTGCAGTGCTGTTTGAGCTCACCGCGAGATTGCTTCACCCCACCCCAACCCTCCCCTACTGCACGTATGGGAGGGAGTTGTTTACGGCGAGTATGAAGCGCAGCGCGTCCGAGTAAAACTCAGGACGTCACCCGCGACCAGAACTGCTTCACCCCATCCATCCACCCTTTCGCGCGCGGCGTGTGTTCGTCGTCATCGGCGAAGGTGGCTTCCAGTTTTTCCAGCAGTTCACGCTGTTCGCGCGTAAGGCGCACCGGCGTTTCCACCATCACGCGACAGACCAGGTCGCCGGTGCGGCCACCGCGCACCGATTTCACGCCGCGCCCGCGCAGCACGAACTGCTGCCCGGTCTGCGTTTCCGGCGGAATGGTGATGGCCACTTCGCCGTCCAGCGTGGGTACCTGCAGCTCGGCGCCGAGCGCCGCCTGCGAGATGCGGATCGGTACTTCGCAATAGAGGTTGTTGCCGTCGCGCTGGAAAATCTCGTGCTCGCGCACGCGTACTTCCACGTACAGATCGCCGGCTTCGGTACCGGCGGGACCGGCCTCGCCCTGCCCGGCCAGGCGGATACGGTCGCCATTGTCGACGCCGGCGGGAATGCGCACCGACAGCGTGCGGGTTTCTTCCAGGCGCCCTTCGCCATGGCATTTCTTGCAGGGTTTCTCGATCGCGCGGCCGCTGCCGGCGCAATGCGGACAGGTCTGCTGGATGGAGAAGATGCCGTTCTGCATGCGCACGCGGCCATGGCCGTTGCAGGTGCGGCAGCTGACGGTCTTGCCGTCTTCCGAGCCGCTGCCGTTGCAGTGATGGCAATTGACCTGGGTGGGAATGTCGAATTTCCTCTCGACGCCGAACACGGCTTCTTCGAGATCCAATTCCATGATGTAGCGCAGGTCGGCGCCACGGCGCGGACGCGAGGAACGGCCGCCGCCACCAAAAATGTCGCCGAAGATGTCCCCGAAGATATCACCCATGTCGCCGAAGCCGGCGCCGCCACGGCCGCCGCCCATGCCACCTTCGAACGCGGCGTGGCCGTACTGGTCGTACATCGCGCGCTTCTGCACGTCGCCAAGCACGTCGTAGGCCTCCTTGGCCTCCTTGAATTTCTCCTGCGCGTGCGGGTCGTCCGGGCAGCGGTCGGGGTGGTATTTCATCGCCAGGCGGCGAAAGGCCTTCTTCAGCTCCGCTTCGTCGGCGGAACGTTCGACACCCAGAATTTCGTAATAGTCACGCTTGCTCATTGCTTGATCCGCGATTCGATGCGCCGATCGGGAATGAACCAGATCGCTGCCACCGTGGCATAAAGAACACACGACACCCACGGCGCCACGAACGCCACGAGGATGCCGCCTAGATACATGGCGACGGCGACCCAGCCTTTCCAGTCGCTGCCCACCGCCTGGGCCAACAGGGAGTCCCGACCGCCGTTGGCGGCGATCAGGCTGCGCTGGAACGGCTGCCAGGCGACGCCGCACATCAGCAGCACGAAGCCATAAACCGCCACAGGCAACTGTGCGAAATGATTCTCGCCCATCCAGCCGGTGGTCACCGGCATCAGCGACAACCAGAACAGCAGGTGCAGATTGGCCCACAGCACCGCGCCGTTCACCTTGGCCGAAGCATGCAGGAAATGATGGTGGTTGTTCCAGTAGATGCCGACGTAGATGAAGCTCAATACGTAGCTCAGGAACACCGGCCACTGCGGCAGCAGCACGTTCCAGCCGTCGCCGTGCGGCACCTTCAGTTCCAGCACCATGATGGTGAGGATGATGGCAAGCACGCCGTCGCTGAAGGCTTCGAGCCGCCCCTTGTCCATCGCCTCCCCTCCTGACACGAAACGAGCGCCTCATTTGAGGCGCTCGTTTTCAGACCACTTTACTTGATTACGACTTGCCGTCGTTCTTCACTTCGGTGAACTCGGCGTCGACCACGTCGTCCGGCTGGGCCGAACCGCCCGGGCCCGGGCCATGTTGCGCACCGGCGCCGGCATCGGCGTGGCCGGCCTGCGCGGCGGCGTAGAGCGACTGCGCCACCTGCTCCAGCTTCTGGATCTTCGCTTCGATGGCGCCCTTGTCGTCGCCGTCCTTCGCCTTTTCCAGATCCGACAGCGCGCCTTCGATCTCGCTCAGCTGTGCGCCCGGCACCTTGCCGCCGTGCTCCTTCAGCGCGCTGCGCGTGGCGTGCACCAACTGGTCGGCCTTGTTGCGCGTGCTGACCAGTTCCTGGAACTTGCGGTCTTCTTCCTTGTGGCTTTCCGCGTCGGCGACCATGCGCTGGATTTCTTCCTCGGACAGGCCGGAACCGGCCTTGATCTCGATGCGTTGTTCCTTGCCGGTCTTCTTGTCCTTCGCGGACACGTGCAGGATACCGTTGGCATCGCTGTCGAAGGTCACTTCGCTCTGCGGCATGCCACGCGGCGCGGCCTCGATGCCGGCCAGGTCGAACTTGCCCAGCGACTTGTTGGCGCTGGCGCGGTCGCGCTCACCCTGCAGCACGTGCACGGTCACCGCGGTCTGGTTGTCTTCGGCGGTGGAGAACACCTGCGAGGCCTTGGTCGGCACGGTGGTGTTCTTCTCGATCAGCTTGGTCATCACGCCGCCCATGGTTTCGATACCGAGCGACAGCGGGGTGACGTCCAGCAGCAGCACGTCCTTCACCGAACCGCCCAGCACGCCGCCCTGGATCGCCGCGCCCACGGCGACGGCTTCGTCCGGGTTGACGTCCTTGCGCGGTTCCTTGCCGAAGAAATCCTTCACCGCTTCCTGCACCTTCGGCATGCGGGTCTGACCGCCGACCAGGATCACTTCGCTGATGTCGGCCACGCGCAGGCCGGCGTCGTTGAGCGCGGTGCGGCACGGCTCGATGGTGCGCTTGACCAGGTCTTCCACCAGCGCTTCGAGCTTGGCGCGGGTGAGCTTGATGTTCAGATGCTTGGGGCCGGAAGCATCGGCCGTCACGTACGGCAGGTTCACTTCGGTCTGGTGCGAGGACGACAGCTCGATCTTGGCGCGCTCGGCCGCATCCTTCAGGCGCTGCAGCGCCAGCGCATCCTTGGAGAGATCGATGCCCTGGTCCTTCTTGAATTCCTCGATCAGGTAATCGATGACGCGCTTGTCGAAATCCTCACCACCCAGGAACGTATCGCCGTTGGTGGCCAGCACTTCGAACTGCTTCTCGCCGTCGACTTCGGCGATCTCGATGATCGACACGTCGAACGTACCGCCGCCGAGGTCGTACACCGCGATCTTGCGGTCGCCACCCTTCTTGTCCAAACCATAGGCCAGCGCAGCCGCGGTCGGCTCGTTGATGATGCGCTTCACGTCCAGGCCGGCGATGCGGCCGGCGTCCTTGGTCGCCTGGCGCTGGCTGTCGTTGAAGTACGCCGGTACGGTGATCACCGCCTCGGTGATGGTCTCGCCCAGGTAATCCTCGGCGGTCTTCTTCATCTTCATCAGCACTTTGGCGGAGATTTCCTGCGGCGCCATCTTCTTGCCGTCGGAGGTCTGCACCCAGGCGTCACCGTTCTCGTGCGCAACGATGCCGTACGGCACGATGTGGATGTCCTTCTGCACTTCGGCGTCGGTGAACTTGCGGCCGATCAGGCGCTTCACCGCGTAGAAGGTGTTCTTGGGGTTGGTCACGCCCTGGCGCTTGGCGGGGGCACCGACCAGCACTTCGCTGTCCTTGGTGAAAGCGACGATGGATGGCGTGGTGCGATCGCCCTCCGAGTTCTCGATGACCCTGGTGGTGCTGCCATCCATGATGGCCACGCACGAGTTGGTCGTGCCCAGGTCGATGCCGATGATCTTGCCCATGATGTGTGCTCCGGAAATCTCGTGTGCGGCCCCGCGCCGCGAATGGTTGTCAGATGGGGTTCTGGTGAAAGTCGTTCAATACCAGCTAAACCCTGCAGTTCTGGAATTGCGGATAACGTTCAGCAGAAACCGTCAGTCGTCCTTGGCCACGGACACCAGGGCCGGGCGCAACAGTCGATCGTTCAGCACGTAGCCCTTTTGCAGCACCGCCACCACCGTGCCGGGCGCCTTGCCGGGCGCCTCGACCATGCTCACGGCATGATGACGTTCCGGGTCCAGCGGCTGGTCGAGCGGATCGACCTGCACCAGGCCGTTGTTGCCGGCGATGCGCAGCAGTTCCTTCAGGGTGAGGTTCAGGCCTTCGCGGATCGTGGCGATGTCGCCCCCTTCCACCGCCAGCCCGCGTTCCAGGCCGTCGTACACCGGCAGCAGGTCGTTGAGCAGCTTCTCGTTGGCGAAGCGGCGCGCCTGTTCCAGGTCGCGATGCAGGCGGCGGCGCTGGTTTTCCAGCTCGGCCTTTTCGCGCAGCACGGTTTCGCGCAGCTCCCGGTTGCTCGCCTCCAGCTCGGCCAGCTTGGCCTTGAGCGCTTCCAGTTCGTCACCGCCGGCGACGTTCTGCTCGCCCGTTTCAGGGGCCTGGTTGGGCGACTGCGAATCGCTGTTTTGCATGAATGACTCCAAACATCGTCCTGGGCCGGCACGACTGCCGACCATCCAAAAATTTCGCGGGTGAACCCGCCTCCCAACCGGCTTCTATAAGGTCGTGGCGGCGCGATTCAAGGCATCGCTGAGCAGGCGGGCGGTGGCCTGCACCACTGGAATCACGCGATCGTACGCCATGCGGGTGGGACCGATCACGCCGACCGCGCCCAGCAACCGGCCCTGCGCACCATAGCTGGCGGTGACCACGCTGCAGCCATCCAGCGCGGCGAAGCCCGATTCCTCACCGATAAACAGCCGCACGCCGGGCGCCTTGGCGCAGGTTTCCATCAGCTGCAGCAATTCGTTCTTCTTCTGGAACGCTTCGAACAGCTCGCGCAGGCGGTCGAGGTTGCCCAGCTCGGCATAGGCCATCAGGTTGGTCTGGCCGCTGACCAGCACGTCTTCGTCCTGCGGCGCAAACGACGATGCCGCCAGCTCCACCGCCTTGGAAAGCAGCTGATGCAGCTCGCTGCTGGCCTCGCGCAGTTCGCGCAGCAGGTGCGCGCGGATATCGTCCACGCGCAGGCCCACGAAATGCTCGTTGATGTAGTTGGCGGCCTGCTCCAGCTCCCGCGCCTCCACCGGCTTGGCCAGCTGGATCACGCGGTTCTGCACCTGGTTGTCGGAGAACACCAGGATCACCAGCACGCGCGCATCGGGCAGCGGCACGAAGTCGATATGGCGCAGCGGGAAATCGGTCTGGCGCGGCACCGTCACCACGCCGGCGAAATGAGTCATCGCCGACAGCAATGCCGACGCATTGCCGACCAGGTCGCGCACGGTGGTCGGGCCGGGCGGCAGCTCGCGCTGCAAACGCACCATTTCGTCACGCGGCAACGGCTGTAGTTCGATCAGGCTGTCAACGAACAGGCGCAGGCCGCGCGGCGTGGGGATGCGTCCGGCCGAGGTATGCGGCGAGGCGATCAGGCCGGCTTCTTCCAGGTCCGCCATGACGTTGCGGATGGTGGCCGGGCTCACGTCCAGCCCGGACGAACGCGACAGCGTGCGCGAGCCGACCGGTTCGCCGTCGATCAGATACTGCGCGATCAACGTGCGCAGCAGGCGCCGTGCGCGGGTATCGAGTTCTTGGCCAGGGTGACGAGACATGCGCTGTGGCAATCCGTGAGACGGCTTAGAAATAAGGTTTGATGAGCCAGAAAGCAAGAAAGGCTCCATGGATGGGGAACAGGGGCCGGAAACGGGAACGCCAGGATCGCCACATGCCGCATGCTCCCCGTTCCCTATTCCCGGTTCCCCCGTACAATCGCGCCGATAACTACCACCCTTTCCCATGCTCACTTCCCTCTACGTTCGTCATCTCGCCGTCGTCGAAGAAGCCGATCTCGCCTTTGGTCCCGGCCTGACCGTGGTCAGCGGGGAAACCGGCGCGGGCAAGTCCCTGCTGGTGGACGCCCTGATGCTGCTGGCCGGCGCGCGCGCCGACAGCGGCATCGTGCGGGCCGGCAGCGATCGCGCCGAACTCGCCGCGGAGTTCGACCTCGGCCAGTTGCCCGAGGCGCGCGACTGGCTCCAGCGCGAGGAGCTGGACGAAGACGGCACCTGCCAGCTGCGCCGCGTGATCCGCGCCGAAGGCAGCTCGCGCGCCTGGATCAACGGCCGCCCCGCCACCATCAGCCAGATGGGCGAACTGGCCGCGCTGCTGGTGGAAATCCACGGCCAGCACGAGCATCAGGCGCTGCTGGAACGCGCGCATCAAATGAACCTGCTCGATGCCTATGCCGAAAACGAAACGCGCGTGGCGCAGGTACGCGAACTGGCCGCGCAATGGCGCGAACTCGGCGCACGCATCCGCAAGTTGGCCGGCGGCGAGGATCGCGAGCATCGCCTGGAACTGCTGCGGCACGAACTTTCCGAACTGGAAAAATGGGCGCTGCCCGCTGCCGCACTGGCCGAACTGGAAAGCAGCCACAAGCGACTGGCCAACGCCAGCAAGCTCACCGAAGGCATCACTGGCGTAGTCGATCTGCTCGACGGCGACAGCGAATTCGCGCTGCGTTCGTCGCTGGGGCGCGCGCATGCGGAACTCAGCCGCCTTGCCGCCCTGGACGATCGCCTCGCGCCGATGCTCGAGCTGCTCGACAACGCGCAGATCCAGCTCACTGAAGCGGCCGACGGTCTTGCGCGTTATGCGCAGGATGTCGATCTCGATCCCGAACGCTATGCGGAGGTCGATGCGCATCTCACGCGCCTGCACGAACTGTCGCGCAAGCATCGCCTGCCCGTCGCCGAGCTGGATGACAAACGCATCGCCGTGCAAAACGAACTGACTGAACTGGAAAACGCCGGCGACGCACTCCAGCGCCTGGATGCGCAGCGCGCGCAATTGCAGCGCGATTACGACAAGGCGGCCGAAGCCCTCAGCAAATCGCGCCAGGCCGCGGCCAAGCGCCTCGGCAAGGAAGTAAGCGCATTGATGGGCGAACTGGGCATGGCCGGCGGCGTGCTGCAGGTAACGCTGGAGGCTTCCGAAAACAACGAACCCGATCCGCAAGGCCGCGAACGCTGCGAACTGCTGGTCAGCGCCAACCCCGGCCAGCCGCCGCGTCCGCTGCGCAAGGTGGCATCCGGCGGCGAACTCGCCCGCATCAGCCTGGCGATCGAAGTGGCCACGCTGGGCAAGGACACCGTCGGCTGCATGGTGTTCGACGAAGTCGACACCGGCATCGGCGGCGCCGTGGCCGAAGTGGTCGGCCAGAAACTGCGCGCCCTCGGTTCACGCTGCCAGGTGCTATGCGTAACGCATCTGCCGCAGGTAGCCGCGCAAGGCCACGCACATCTGCGCGTCAGCAAACGCAGCGAAAGCGGTTCCACCCACACACGCATCGAAGTGCTCAACACCGAAGGCCGCCGCGATGAACTGGCGCGCATGCTCGGCGGCGTGGAGATCACCCGCGAAACGCGAGCGCATGCAAAGAAGATGCTGGAGCAGGCGCAAACCGCCTAAACACCACCTACAAAAATCCGAGATTTCGACCCACTAGGCCCTAGCGATAGACCCCAGTAGCGGCGGGAAACCGTCCGAACTTCCAGGCAACGGAAAGGCGAGTGCGAAATCTGGCAGCGGCGCTTTTGGGAACATCAAATCAAGAGCGAGACCAGTCTTCAGCGTCACCTTGATTACGTGCACATCAATCCGGTAAAGCACGGCCACGCGAGGCGGGCCAGTGATTGGCCGTATTCCTCGATACATCGATATATTCGGCAAGGCTTGATGACGGCTGATTGGGCCTGTGCACCGGATGTGCTGGGCTTTGGTTCGGGGCGGGATTGACGTTGGGGTTCGCTGGCGCTCAGCCCAACCTACGGGACGTTTTCAGCGGGCTCGGCGGACAACGTTCAAGTGCGAATCGGCAGCAATCCGCGTTCGCTCGCAATCCGATAAAGATCCAGTTCCGAGCCCGCGCCCAGCTTCCCCATCAGGCTGGCGCGATGGATGTATACGGTCTTCTGGCCAATCCCCAGCTCCGCCGCCACCTGCTTCGGCGCGCGGCCGGCGGCCAGCAGCAGGAATACCTCATGCTCGCGCGCGGTAAGCCGGTCGATCGGGTCAAGCGTGTCGTTCGGCCTTGCCGCGCGGCGCTGGCGCAGGTCGGAGCTCAGGAATTCCTCGCCGCGCATCACGGCGCGCAAACCGGCCACCAGTTCTTCCGGCGCGACGCCTTTGGTGACGTAACCGCTCGCGCCGCGGCGCAAGGCTTCCGATACATAAGGTTCGCCATCGTGCATGCTCAGCACCACGATGCGCGTGCCGGTGGCTACGCTGCGCAGATGTTCGATCAGCGGCAGGCCGCTGCCGTCTGGTAGCGACAGATCGAGCGCGACCAGGTCCGGCTGGTAATGGCTGATAGCTTCCACCGCGTCATCGGCGTTGCGGCATTCGGCCACGACCTCGAGGTCCGGCTCCATTTCGATAAGCCGCTTGAACCCCTCGCGGACGATGGCGTGATCGTCGACCAGAACAATGCTGTGCATAAGGCGCACTGTATCCGACGTCGGCCCGGATGCAATCCCGATTCCAACCAGGCATCACGGACCGACCACCGCCCGCTAACATCCGCGCATGCGCCTGAAACTTTCCTTCTTGAAATCGCCCCCGTTCGCCGGCCTGGGTTACGGCGTGCTGTGGGGCCTGCTATGGCCCACGTCGCAGCCGGACTGGACCTTGCAGTTCGGCCTGCGCTTCGGCGTGTTGCTGCTGTCGCCGTTCCGCTACTGGCCATGGCTGATCGGCTCGGAGCTGGTCGCCGCGCTGTCCATTGAATACTGGTACGGCTACACGCTGGACTGGCACACCTTCGTGTTCGGCGACCTGCCGCTGCCGATGATGGTGGCGCTGTGCTTGGGGTTGCTGCGGCGGGCGAACCTGCGGCCGAGCATGCGCGATCCGGAGGAAGTCTCGCGCTTGCTGCTCTCGGCCGGCTTCACCGGCGTGGCCGCCACCGCCACCGACGCGGCAACGATGGCTTTGCTGCACGAGCTGCCATCGACCGGTCTGCTGGAAGGCCTGGGCAACGAAATCCTCGGCTACTACGTCGGCCTGCTATTGCTGGTGCCGCCGCTGATCATGCTGTGGCGCGCGCGCCCATCGAAGCAGGAGATGTCCGAACTGCTGATGGACGGCCTGCTGGTGATGCTGCCGGCGCTGATCATTCTGTTGATCCTTACCGAGCAGGCGGCGCCGCAACGCGAGTTCGCGCGCATCCTGTCGCTGGCGCCGGTGCTGTTCTTCGCCTTCCGCCACGGTTGGCGCGGCGCCAGCCTGTCGATGTTGGTCTCCAGCGCGGGCATGGCGCTGGTCGATCGCGTCTTTACGCATGTGGTGCCGACTGCCTCTTCGCACATGTTCCTGGCCGTGGCCGGCACCGGCGCCTTGATGCTGGGTTCGGCCACCGATGCGCTCCGCCGCAGCAGCGCGCGCATGGCGGAGCAGAACGTGTATCTGGCCGCGGTCAATCGCCGCCTCGATCACCTTGCCCGCCAGCTACGCGATGCCGCACGCGGCAACCTGCAGACCGAAGAAAACCAGCGCCGCCACATGGCAGCCGAACTGCACGACGAGCTGGGCCAGAACCTCACCGCCATCCAGACCCACGTGAAGCTGGCGCAAACCCGCCTCAAGCAGGCCGGCCTGGAAGATATCGGCACTTCCATCAACGACATCCTTGCCCATATGCGCCGCGCGCTGCACCGGGTGATGGACGACCTGCGCCCGGCCGTACTGGATGAGTTCGGCCTGATGCGCGCGCTGGACGAAGGCCCGATCCGCGACCTGCTGGCCACCGCCGGCATGATCTATCACACGGAACTGCACGGCGACCCGCGCCTGCTGGAAGAGGACATCCGCACCGCCATCTACCGCCTGGCCCAGGAAAGCGCCACCAACGCGGTGAAGCACGCCCAGGCCACTGAATTCCGGCTGCGGCTGCGTATCGGCGAGCGTGCGGGCCTGGCGCTGGCGCTGGTGGATATCCGCGACAACGGCGTCGGCCTGCCCGAACGCGTACCGCGCGGCGGCCGGGGTCTACAGGGCATGCGCGACCGCGTGACCTCGCTGGGCGGGCTGTTCCGCCTACGCCCCGACAGCCAGGGCGTTCACCTGCGCATTTTGCTGCGCAGCAACATCCCCATGCGCGAATCCAGTGACTTGTGACACTGTAACTAGGAAATTTTCCAATACCAGCTCCGTAAAAGCTTCGTTAGGATCAATCCCATCGATGTGGGGGAGCCGCCGTCGAGAGACGGCGAGCACGAGTCATCCGTGGGGACGGAGGACTCGAAGAGTGGCAGGACGCCACTCCGCCGGAGTCTGGACATTTGCAGGTATTCGCGAGCAATTCCGATACCACGCACGTCAAGAGACAACGGTAAGCCGCTGGGCGGACAGGAGTCCTCCCGCGGCTTTTTTTATGCCTGTTGTTTGGGCTGATCGGTTGGCGCCTGTCCGCTTCTCGCTTGTCTGCGAGGGGCTCTGCTTCTTGCCTCATCGTCATTCGGGCCGACGCCCACTGTTGTCCGGAGAAAAGTCTGCATGTCTTGCAGAAATGACTAAATGTTCGTCATCCCAGCGAAAGCTGGACGCAGCGCGAAAGCGCGGAGAACGTCCGAAGGACGGCCCCAAAGGGGTGAGCGAAGCGAATCATCCAGCGACTTACTAGTCATCAAAGACATGGATCCCAGCTTTCGCTGGGATGACGGATCGGTAGCGTTGAATTTCCTGGAAATTACCAACAGCCAGGCTGCGCACGCCTACTTCCGCTTATTCCCCACCGGCTTCACATACAGCACCAGGCTATGGTCCTGAATCTCATAGCCGTGCTTGGCCGCAATCTCGCGCTGCAAGCGCTCGATCTCTTCGCTGACGAACTCGATCACTTTCCCGCTGTCCACATCGATCATGTGATCGTGGTGCTGGCCGCGGTCCAGTTCGTACACCGCCTGCCCGCCCTCGAAATTGTGTTTGCTGAGGATGCCGGCGGCCTCGAACTGGGTCAGCACCCGGTACACCGTAGCCAGGCCGATATCTTCCTGATGAGCCAACAGCTTCTTGTAGACGTCCTCGGCGGTGAGGTGCCGGGCGCCGTCTTCTTCGAAGATCTGGAGAATGCGCATCCGGGGGTGCGTGACCTTCAGCCCGGCTTTACGGAGTTCTTGAGTTTCCTGCTCCATCGCAAGCTCCCGGTACACGGTCAAATCGAGCCATAGTGTATCATCGACACCTTCACGATCCGGACGCACTACGAATGCAAAAGCTGATTCGCACGCTGGGCTACGCCACGCTGGCACTTTCCCTGGCCGGCTGTCATCTCGTGTATACCCCCGACGTAGCCCAGGGCAATCTGTTCGACAAGACCATCGACAAGAACCTTGCCGATCAGCTCAAGCCGGGTCTTACCAAGCGTCAGGTGCTGGTGCTGCTGGGCACGCCTTCGGTGTCCACGCCGTTCAACCAGAACCGCTGGGATTACGTCTCCACCTATTCGCATCGTGGCGAGAAGATGAAGGTCAACGCCATGAGCCTTTACTTCAACAACGACGTGCTGGTGCGCACCGAGGGCAACCTGTACTTCCAGGATGCGCAGAAGCTGGTGCAGCAGAGCAACAAGTACAAGACCAAGTACGACGTCAACGACACCTCCGGCGACAAGGCGCCCGGCTCGGGCGGTGACAACGGCGGCGGTGGTGGCGGCGACAACGGCGGCGGCGGCCCGAACTGATCGCCCTGCCCGCTTCACCTGGCGCGTCGGCGCCGGGCGTCTTTCGGATCGAGCGTGAGCGGCCGGTAGATTTCCACCCGATCGCCATCGAGCAGCAGATCGTCGGCCGTCACGCGGCGGGAGAAAATGCCCAGGCGTGACGGATCGAACGCCACTTCGGGCATCTCCCGCAGCAGGCCGGATTGTTCCACCGCCTGGATCACCGTGCTTCCCGCAGGCAGGCTCACCCGGCGCAGCAGTTGACGCTGCGGCGTGGCGCAAACCACTTCCACCGCGATGCGCTCAGCCATAGACCTTGTCCGCCTCGCGGCAGAAGTCGTCCACCATGCGGCTGGCCAGTCCCTGAAAACCCAGCTTCAACGCCGCGCCGCCCAGGCGGCCGGCATAGTCGAAATCCAGCTCCAGCGCCACCTTGCAGCCATCGGCGCCGAGCGGGATGAAATCCCAGAAACCTTCCAGGCTGCGGAACGGCCCGTTCACCAGGCTCACTTGCAGGCGGCGCGGGCGATCCATGGTGTTGCGGGTGGTGAAGCTGTGGTGGAAGCCGGCGAACTTGAGATCCAGCCGCGCCACCAGCATGTTGTCGCCGCGCTCGATCACCTCGGCGCTGGCACACCAGGCGAAGCGCTTTGGGTATGCTTCGACCTCATTGACCAAGTCGAACATTTGCGCCGGCGAATATTTCACCAAGGCACTGCGGCGGATTTGGATCACGGCACCCTCATTACAGGAATCAAGGTCGAGCTCGCGTACAGGCAACCTGTGCGGGGGCGACAGGCCAAAGTTTAACGGACATGGCAAAAGCGAAGGACAAAGACAAAAAAGAAAGCGGCGGCACGATCGCCCTCAACAAGCGCGCCCGGCACGAATATCACATCGACCAGCGCTTCGAGGCGGGCATCGCCCTGCAAGGCTGGGAGATGAAGGCCCTGCGCGCCGGCCGCATCAACTTCGGCGATGGCTATGCGGTGGTGCTCAAGGGCGAGATCTTCCTGGTCGGCACCTCCATTCCGCCACTGATCAGCGCCTCCACCCACGTGGTGCCGGTGGACCGGCGCACGCGCAAGCTGCTGCTGCATCGCCAGGAAATCGATCAATTGATCGGCGCGGTGGAACGCAAGGGCTACACCCTGGTGCCCATCGCGATGTACTGGAAAGGCAACAAGGTGAAGGTGGAAATCGGCCTGGCGCGCGGCAAGCAGGAGCACGACAAGCGCAACGCCGACAAGGAACGCGACTGGCAGCGCGAAAAACAGCGCACCATGCGCTCGCACAACCGCGCCGC
>CBJMMB010000017.1:0-40073 GCA_966430775.1 uncultured Dyella sp.
GCGAAAGCGGCGGCGAAGCGGTGGGCGATCTGGTCGTGCGCCACGCGCCCTTGCACGGCATCGAACTGCCCGAACGCCTGGTGCCGGACATGATCGACGAATTTCCGGCCTTATTCATCGCCGCATCGGTAGCGCAAGGACGCACCGTGGTGCGCGGCGCAGCCGAGCTGCGCGTGAAGGAATCGGATCGGATCGCCACCATGGCGGCCGGTTTGCGCGCGCTTGGCGTGCGGATCGAGGAAACGCCCGATGGCGCGATCATCGATGGCGGAGCACTGGGCGGCGGCACGGTGGATAGCCACGGCGATCATCGTATCGCGATGAGTTTCGCGGTGGCCGGACTGGTGGCACGCGAGGTGGTCACGATCGGCGACTGTGCGAACGTGGCGACGTCATTTCCCGGGTTTGTGGAGCTGGCCAATCGCTGCGGATTTGCCTTGGGTGATGCTTGATCGCCATGTCCCCTTACTTTTTGGGTAGGAGTAAGCGAGGCTCATGACTGCCACCCCTGGCTTTATCGTCGCCATTCCCGCGCGGTACGGCTCCACCCGCTTGCCGGGCAAACCGCTGCGCGCCATCGCCGGCGTGCCGATGGTGGTGCGCGTGGCGCAACGCGCCCAGCAGGCGGGGGCGTCGCAAGTGGTCGTGGCCACCGATGACGAGCGCATCGTCGAAGCACTCGCCGAGCAAGACGTGGATGTCTGCATGACCCGCAGCGACCATGCCTCCGGCAGCGATCGGCTGGCCGAATGCGCGGCTTACTACGGCTGGTCACCGGACACCATCGTGGTGAACCTGCAAGGCGACGAACCGTTCGCACCTGCGGCGGGCATCCGCGAAGTGGCGCGCGCGTTGGCGGAAGACGATGCGCCGATGGCGACGCTCGCCACGCCGATCACCGACGCACATGAGTTATTCGATCCCAACGTGGTCAAGCTGGTCAGCTCCGCCCACGGCCGCGCGCTGTACTTCAGCCGTGCGCCGCTACCGTGGGCGCGCGATGCATTCGCGGTAGACCGCGATACGTTGCCGCAAGACACGCCGTTTTTGCGGCACATCGGCATCTACGCCTACCGCGCCGGCTTTTTGCAGCAGTACACCAGTTTGTCGCGCACACCCTTGGAGCAGGCCGAATCGCTGGAGCAATTGCGCGTGCTGGAGCACGGTTATCCCATCGCCGTCCGCCTGACGCCGGAGCCGTTTCCGCCGGGGATCGATACCGAAGCGGATTTGCGTCGCGCTGAAGCATGGATAAGCAATCCACGCTGACCCGAGCGTATTGAAAGCCTCAAGCGGCTTTGCGTACCCGCATCTCCACATGCAGGCCTGCGGCCGTCGCCATGTTCACCAGCGCATCCAGCCCAAAGAGATTGATCTTGCCGCGCAGCAGGTTCGAAACCCGTGGCTGGCTGACGCCCAGAAGTTTGGCTGCCTCCACTTGGCTCATGCCGTTGCGTTCGATGTGATGTTTCAAGGCCATCATCAGGATCGAGCGAAGCCGCATGTTTTCCGCATCGACCGGATTGTCTTCAATGGCATCCCAGACGCTGGAAAATCGCTTTTTGTTCATCGATGCCGCTCCTTCAACAATTCGCGGTAGCGCTTTGCTGCCAGGTCGAGGTCTGCCTTGCTGGTTTTGGCGGTTTTCTTCTGGAAGCAATGCATCACGTAGACCACCTCGGCAAATTTGGCCACGTAGATCACTCGAAACGCTCCCGTCGCATCCCGAATGCGGATTTCCTTCGCGCCGGCGCCCACCGTTTCCATAGGTTTCCAATCATCCGATTCCCGTCCACGTTGCACCTGGTCAAGTTGATGGCCTGCATCACGTCGCGCTGCCAGCGGGAAGGCGCGCAAGTCGGAGAGCGCGGTACCGAGAAATTCGATGGGCTTGGGTTTGATGATGGTGCGTTTATACAAAATTTTGTATATTCCTTCAAGCACGGTTTGTTCGTGCGCGATCGCCGAGCGTAATGCGCGGTCAGGCGACGGTTGATCCGACGAGTGCTGTTCGTGGCGACGTCCTGATGCGTCAACGCGTGACGTCGATTTCCCTGGAATCAAAAACGGAAAAGATGGAAAGGTCGATTCTGTTCGTCTGCCTCGGCAACATCTGCCGCTCGCCCCTGGTCGAGGCGGTCGCGCGCAAACATCTGGCGGACGCCGGGCTGGCTATCGAGGTCGCTTCCTGCGGCACCGGCGGCTGGCACGCAGGGGAGCAGGCGGATCCGCGCATGCGCGCCGCTGCGGCGAAGGCGGGTTATGCATTGGAAGCGCATCGCGCGCGTCAGCTGCATGCCTCCGACTTCGAGCGTTACGACCTGCTGCTGGCGATGGATAGCAACAACCTGCGTGATCTGCAGCGTGCCTCCGGCGGCAAGGCGCACGATCGGCTGGCCCTGTTCCTGGAATGGGCCGGTGCGGCGCCGCCCAGGGATTTTCCCGATCCGTACTACGAAGAGCTGACCGCTTTCACGCAGTCCGTAGACCTGGCCGAGCGGGGTGTCCGCGGGCTGCTCGAACGCCTGCGCGGGGGCTGAATCGTTTTCGCCGAAGGGGTTGGAAATCCGCCAAACGGGCTAAAATCCCTCCCATGCAGCCCGCTCCCACCCAGGCCTTCGACGGCAAGGTCTTCGTCAGCACGCTTACCACGTCCCCCGGCGTCTATCGTTACTTCGACGAGGCTGGCGACTTGCTGTACGTCGGCAAGGCCAGCAGCCTCAAGAAACGCGTCGGCAGCTATTTCCTGAAGCCGCGCATGGAGCCGCGCATCGCGGCGATGGTGGCGCAGATCGCGCGCTGCGAAATCACCGTCACGCGTACCGAAGCCGAGGCGTTGCTGCTGGAGTCCCAGCTGATCAAGGCGCTGAAGCCGCGCTACAACATCCTGCTGCGCGACGACAAAAGCTACCCGTACATCTATCTCTCCGGCGGCGAGGAGTATCCGCGCCTGGCGTTCCACCGCGGCGCACGCAATCAGCCGGGACGCTACTTCGGGCCGTTTCCCAGCGCCTTCGCCGTGCGCGAAAGCCTCAACCTGATGCAGAAGCTGTTCAAGGTGCGCCAGTGCGAGGACAGCTACTTCCGCAACCGCTCGCGGCCGTGCCTGCAATACCAGATCGGCCGCTGCACCGGCCCCTGCGTGGGCTTGATCAGCACCGAGGACTACCGCAACGACGTGCGCCATGCGGAGATGTTCCTCGAAGGCCGCGGCAGCGCGGTGATCGACGAGCTGGTCACGGCGATGGAGCAGGCCAGCGCCGCGCTGAATTTCGAGCGCGCCGCCGCGTTGCGCGACCAGATCGCCACCTTGCGCAAGCTGCATGCGCAGAACCACGTGCAAGGCGCCACGGCGGATATGGACGTGATTGCCTGCCGCATCGAAGCGGGCATCGCTTGCGTCAGCGTGCTGTTCTTCCGCAATGGCATCAGCCTGGGCACGCGTGATTTCTATCCGCGCCTGCCGCTGGATGCCGAACCGGCCGACGTGCTGGCGCAGTTCGTCGCGCAGTACTACCTGGATCGCCCGGTGCCGCGCGAAATCATCCTTGGCGAGCCGATTGCGGACGAGCAACTGCTCAGCGAGATGCTGGCCCAGCAATGCGGGCATGCGGTGGAAATCAAGACGCGCGTGCGTGGCGACCGCGCGCAGTTCCTGCAAATGGCCGAACGCAACGCGCAGGCGTCGCTCACCTCGCGCATCGCCAGCCGCCAGACGCTGGGCACGCGCTTCGACGATCTGCAGAACGTGCTGGGCCTGGACGAATCACCCAAGCGCATCGAATGCTTCGACATCAGCCACACGCGCGGCGAAGCCACCGTAGCCTCGTGCGTGGTATTCGGGCCGGAAGGGCCGGAGAAATCGCATTACCGCCGCTTCAACATCGCCGGCATCACGCCCGGCGACGATTACGCCGCCATGCACCAGGCGCTCACGCGCCGGTTCCGCAAACTGGCCGAAGGGGAGGGCGCGCGGCCGGATATCCTGTTGATCGACGGCGGAACCGGCCAGGTGGCGCAGGCGCTGGATGTGCTGCGCGAACTCGGCATCAGCGGTATCGAAGTGGTTGGCGTGGCCAAGGGGCCGGGCCGGCGCGCAGGCGAAGAAACCTTGGTGCTGGCGGGCTCGAGCCGCGAGATTCACCCTGGCCCCACCTCGCCTGCGTTGCACTTGGTGGCGGCGGTGCGCGACGAGGCCCATCGCTTCGCCATCAGCGGACATCGCAAGCGGCGCGAGAAGGCGCGCGAGCGCAGCGTGCTGGAGGACGTACAAGGCGTGGGCGCGCGCCGCCGTGCCGCGCTGCTGAAGGCGTTCGGCGGACTGGCCGGCGTGGAGGCCGCGGGCGTGGAGGAACTGATGCAGGTGAAGGGCATCGATCGCAGCCTGGCCGAGCGCATCTATGACGCGCTCCATGCCTGATCACAGGCGTTCGTGAGACACTAGGGATGTTCCGGCTCATTTTTCATAGGCGGCATGATGTCCAGAAGGCTCGCAGGGTGCGTTGCGTGGCGCAGGGCAGACTGGCCGTCTGTTCAAGCCGCGTGGCGCAGCCTGCGAGCCTTCTGGGCATCACCCTTCGGGCCGACCCTGTCTGTCCGCATCCCTTCGGCTCACCGTCTCGACAGACGGCCAGTCTGCCTTCGCCGATGATCCTGTGGGCTGCGAACAGACAGGGTCGGTGACGCCTGTGAAAAATGAGTCGGAGCATCCCAAGAAAAACGGAAGGAGCTCATGCGCATCAATCTGCCGACCTGGCTGACGCTGTTCCGCGTAGCGCTGCTGCCGGTGATGGTGCTGGTGTTCTACCTGCCGTTCCGCGGCCACAATATCGTCGCCGCCACCGTGTTCGCGCTGGCCGGTGTTACGGATTGGCTCGATGGCTACCTGGCGCGCCGCCTCAACATGACCTCCAAGTTCGGCGCCTTCCTCGATCCGGTCGCGGACAAACTGATGGTGGCGGTGACCCTGTTCCTGCTGGTGGCCTCCCACCGTGGCGACTGGTCCGGCATCGTGATGGCGGTGACCGCGGCGATCATCGTGGGACGCGAGATCAGCATTTCGGCGCTGCGCGAGTGGATGGCGGAGATCGGCATGCGCTCCACCGTGCGCGTGGCGTTTCTGGGCAAGCTGAAAACCGTGATGCAGATGGTGGCGCTGATCGTGCTGATCCTGCAGCACGAAAAAGACGCCGAGGCGTTGCGCCTGTACCACATCGGCGAGTGCCTGCTGGTGCTGGCGGGCGTGCTCACCATCTGGTCCGGCCTGTACTACCTGCGCGCCGCGTGGCCGGCGCTGCAGGATGACGCCCCGACCACGCCCTCCAGCACGGAGCAGGATCGAAACGCTTGACGGTTTCGTTTCAGCCGCTAAAATGCGCGGCTCCGATGCGGGAATAGCTCAGTTGGTAGAGCACGACCTTGCCAAGGTCGGGGTCGCGAGTTCGAGTCTCGTTTCCCGCTCCAAATTCGATCCAGTGGCGTCCGCTGATGTCCGTGGATCTTTGAAAGAAGAGGCGAAAGCCTCTTTTTTCATTTCTGGCGCAGCTGCCGCTTTCAAGCCGGCGCGCCACAAGACGCCGCGGACGTTTTTCACCTCACCTACACCAGCGTGAGGAAATGATCCGGGCACGGCGCGAGACAGGAAGTACAGCGCTACACGTGTCCCCGTTTTCCGTGTACGCATCGGAACGCGTTTCTTCTTTCCACTGCCTCCGTCGTCCGGCCCGTGCATCGGGCTGGCATCGCGCCTGTCATTCGCGCAGCCACATGGAGGTTTCGCATGCATCGTTCCCCACTCCTTCGTGCCGCGAACCTGGCTTGAACGCCTGGCCGCATCGACTGCGGCCAGGCGTTGCTTGCCCAACAGGAAAGTCGTGCATTCAACTCGTCGAAGGGAGATATGCAGATGACTTACATCAAGATTGACAGAAGGGATCCGCGTCACGCCACGTTGCAAAAGGGGTTCAATCTGCGTTGGCCACGGGAAAACGTAGAGGGGGAATCTTCCGCGAATGGCGCGAGCTACATTTATCTTTGCCGTACGGAATCGGAAATAGTGGCGGCTGCAAAAGAAGCACTCGGGGAACATCATGGGCGCATCACTGTACGTAGTGGTGGACACTGTTATGAGGGATTCGTTTCCAACCGCATGCCGGATGATTCCGATGAAGTACTTTCCATCATCGACATCGGCCAGATGACGGGCATGGAATACGACGCGGGCGGGGGATAGGCTCCACGCTTGTTTCAGGATCGCGATTTCGATACAGGTTTCGGGTGGCCGCAGGCAACCAGAACTGGAATGGTTACGTCGCGCTTTACAAGGAATCCGGGAAAACCATTCCTGGCGGCTCCTGTTATTCGGTAGGAGCCGGAGGCCATATCTGCGGCGGCGGATACGGATTTTTGTCGCGCATGCACGGGCTGACGTGCGATTGGCTGGCTGGCGTGGATATGCTGGTTCCGAATGCCGACGGATCAGGTTTGCGGCCGGTGCATGTCTCGCGTGGGAGTGCGGACGATAACGATCGCAACCTGTTCGCGGCATGCTGTGGCGCCGGTGGCGGACAGTTCGGGATTATCACGAGCTACTATTTCGACGATCTGCCCAAGGCGCCAAAAGAAGTTCTCTGGCTACCGTTG
This sequence comes from uncultured Dyella sp., assembly GCA_966430775.1. Taxonomy (GTDB): domain Bacteria; phylum Pseudomonadota; class Gammaproteobacteria; order Xanthomonadales; family Rhodanobacteraceae; genus Dyella_B. The sequence continues at coordinate 6,643 of CBJMMB010000017.1, forward strand.
GAGTTCTCGCTCAAAGATAAGCAGGCGTTGGCGAATCTATTGGACGCCTATTACCGGTGGTTTATGGCCCATCAAGATAAGCGGGACACATGGGGCTTGGCAACGAAGCTCGAATTGCGCCACGAGCACTCCGGCGTCCACACCCTGGGCATCCATTATGTGGATAAAAACTATGGTGTGGAGGACGACGAACCATTCAACGATTTCGTGGATACCATGTTGAACGTCATACCAGATGCGCGGGAGTCTTTGGCTCCCGCCGAGGTGTATCACGTGCCATACAACCCCGATTCGGCCGGGCGCCGAATCAAGACTGTTCACGATGCGCGCAAAATCAAGAGAAGAATGGATTGGCTGCCTTTCACGCAATTGGTCAACGGCTCCGGCGAAAACCAGCGCGGGCGCTATAAATCGGCCTATCAGAAGGGAAATTTCACCGGCAAGGTGATTGGCGGCATCTGGGAGGCGCTCAAGCGTAAAGATCCGGGCGACCATCAAACGCAGAGCCTACTGCAGATTCAATCTTATGGCGGAAAGATCAATCAGCCCGACGAAAGCACATGGGAATTCACTTCGGTGGCGCAACGTTCTTCGGTGCTGAAATGGCAGCCGCAAACGTATTGGCGGGAATCGAGTGCGGAGGCGGATGCCGAACATGCAGCGTGGATTCGCGAGCTTTACGTGAAGGCGTTCGCCGAATCAAATGGCATTCCGCTCGACAACAATTTCGAGGGTTGTTACATCAACTATCCCGACCTCGACATGACTTATCTGGGAGGCGTGCCAGGTGAGGAGAATTCCGAGTGGTACAGCATCTACTTTCCAGATGACCGTATCAGAAACCGGCTTATCGAGACGAAGAACCAGTGGGATCCCCGCAATATCTTCAGAAACGAAATGTCCGTCCCTCTCGGGTAATCGCCATGAAGGCAGGGCAAGCACCGCCCTGCCTTCATCGCTTCAAACCTCCATCCGCTCCACCTTGCCCACCAGCAGCACGTACGACAGGCAGCCAAGCACCGCCATCGCGGCGACGTAAGTGATCGCGCGCGAGAAATCCGCGCCTTCGACGAGGAAACCAATCACGATGGGCGTGGCGATGGCGGCGAGATTGCCGATCAGGTTGAACACGCCCCCGGTCAGCCCGATGAGGCGGGCAGGGGCCAGGCCGGAGACCAGCGACCAGGTGATCGAGGCGAAACCGTTGCCGAAGAACGCGATCGCCATGAAGGCGATCACCCATTCGGTCGACTGCGCATAGTTCGCGCCGATGATGGAAGCGGAAATCAGCAACCCGGACACCACCGGCAACTTGCGTGCGAAGCCTTGCGAGGCGCCCTTGCGGATCAGCCAATCCGACAGCAATCCTGAACTCAATACGCCGACGAACGCGGCCAGGAACGGCAGCGAGGCGAGAAAGCCGGACTTGATGAAATCCAGGCCGCGATACTTGACCAGATAAGTGGGAAACCAGGTGAGGAAAAACCACAGCGTGGAATTGATCGCGAACTGGCCGATATAGATACCCCACAGCTTGCGTCGGCCCAGCACGAACTTGAAATCCTTCCAGGTGGAAGCCGAACGCGCCGGCGAGGCTGCCTTCGGCGTGCTGCCGAGGTCGGGCAGGCCACCGCCGTCGCGGATCAAATCGATCTCCGCCTTGTTGACGCCCGGGAACGCACGCGGTTCGCGGTACACCATGTACCACACGACGCCCCACACGATGCCGGCAAGCCCGGTGGATACGAACACCATGTGCCAGCCCAGGTGCACCTGCAGCCACGCGAGCGCGGGCGTCAGGAAGGCCAGCCCCACGAATTGGCCGGAAGTGTAGAAGCCGATCGCCGTCGCACGCTCACGCGTGGGAAACCAGGCGGTCACCACGCGATTGTTGATGGGGTAGGCCGGCGCTTCCAAAGCGCCAACCACCAGACGCAATGCAAACAGCGCGAAGAACGTACCGGCAAAGCCGAGCAGCACCGTCGCTGCCGACCACAATATCAACGCGGCCGCATACAGCGTGCGCGGCGTAACGCGGTCGACCAGCCAGCCGCCGGGAATCTGCATCAGCGCATACGTCCAGCCGAAAGCCGACAACACCAAGCCGGCGTGCACGGGATCGATGGCAAGCTCACGGAACACTTCCGGTGCGGCGATGGAAAGGTTGCTGCGGTCGAGGTAGTTGATCACCACCGTCACGAACAGCAGCGCCATGATGACGAAGCGCTTTCTGCTGGGCGCTTCGTTCGTTGCGGTGGCTGAGGGGCGCGCGTCGGAACGCGCTGGCGACATGTCATTGCCCACGGGTTGCTCTCCTTGTGGCGGCCGCAAAGCGCAGGTCCGCGGCGTCCGAAACAGTTGCATTCAAGCGTTTCGACGTTAGAGCGAAAGTCCGCGCAGCGTCAACATCGCTGCCGTGATTCTCATATAAGTACGAAGCGTTTTGATCACCGCGTGGCTATTGCTGTCATGCAGCACTGACACGTGGCTGCGCCTACATGTTTTGACGGAATTTCCGGCTTTCCTGTTCTGCGATGGGTGCCGATGCTCGTCCTTACTCGTGCGTCGATCGATGTTATGGCGACTGCGATACGACACCCCAGCTCGCTAACTGTCGCGCACAAGCCGCGGCAGTGTTGCGCATGCGATGGACGCATTGAGCATGGAGACACAAGGATGAGAATGGCGCGCTACGCTTTTGGCTTCAAACGTTTCCTTTATCTGGGCACCGTGGTTTCGCTGGCCGGCATCTCGCCGGATGCAGTAGCGGAACTCACGTTCCATCCCTCCAAGAAAATCTCGCTCACGCCTTACGGTGTGCTCGATGTGGGGCGCGCGTACGTCAACAACCAGCACGGGCATCCGCACAATTACGCCACGCAGGACAGCCTGACCGCCAACCGGCTCGGCGTGCACGGCAGCGTCGACGTCACGGACGATACGCAGGCAGTGTTCCGCTTCGAAACCGGCTTCAATGCGTTTACCCAGGAGTTTGGCAGGCCCGGCTACCTGCTCAATCGGCAGGCCTTTATCGGCGCGAGCAACAAGCGCTACGGTGCGCTGACGCTGGGCCGCCAGTACACACCGTATTTCCAACACGTGGGCTTGCTGGGCCCCATCCACGTGCTGACCGCCGCCACCGGTGCGCATCCCGGCGATGTCGACGCGATGGACGCCACCTTGCGGCTCAACAACTCGCTCACCTACACGATGCCCAAGCTCGGCGGCTGGCAAGCGGGCGTGCAATACGGCATGGAGGGTTATACCGGTCACCCCTCGCGTGGTTCGGCCGTCAGTGCGGCGGTGCGCTACGAGCGTGGCCCGTTCTCCTGGGCCGCCGGTTACGTGGGACTCCATCACGTTTCTACCAGCAAGGCCATCGCCACGTTCGCCAACAATGCGCCCATCAACAGCGGCTATCGCTCGGCGGATGGCGTGCGCATCCTCGGCACGGCCGCGCGCTATGCCTCCGGCAAACGGATGCTGAGCGTCAACTATTCGAACGTGCAGTACCGGCCGGATGCGCGGTCGCTGTTCCGGCAAACCGCGATATTCAACACGGTCGGCCTGGTGTCGACCTATCAGTTGACGCCGTCGGTGATGCTCGCCGGCGGTTACAGCTATACCACTGAGTCCGCGCGCAACGGCATCAGCGATCCGGCGCGTTACCACCAGTTTTCCCTGGCGCAGTTGTACACGCTGTCCAAGCACGTGGCCTTCTACGCCATCCAGGGCTACCAGAGCGCCGGCGGGAAAACCTTGGGGCTGGTAGATGGCGCCAGCAGCATTGTCGATGCGGTGGCGTCGGTGGGCGATGCCCAGAACACCACGCCGTCCTCCACGGGATACCAGTTCGTGGGCATGGTCGGCGTTCGCCTCAGTTTTTAAGCGCTGCCATCCTGGGCGGCCGCTTGCCGCTACGTGCGAGATGATGTTCCGGACTGGCGGGGAGGGACATCCGATCTGTCCGACGCTTCAAGCCGTTACGGCAACGGGCTCGAATGGTTCGCGAAGATGTTCGCGAGGTATTCACATCGCGCCGGGTTCTGCTATAGTTATCCGCTCCGACGCGGGAATAGCTCAGTTGGTAGAGCACGACCTTGCCAAGGTCGGGGTCGCGAGTTCGAGTCTCGTTTCCCGCTCCAGTTTCAAGCAAAACCTCGGTGAGCCGAGGTTTTGTTTTTTAAAGCGGAACCCGACCTGCTATGGTTGCGGTTCAGCGCAATGGCCAGGTGGCAGAGTGGTCATGCAGCGGCCTGCAAAGCCGTGTACGCCGGTTCGATTCCGACCCTGGCCTCCATTGCGAAGAAAAAAAGCGCCCTCGTGGCGCTTTTATTTTTTTCGTGCACCCGGCACGTGCTGCTTCGATACGTCACTCGCGCTTGTTTGCGTTTTCTTGCAGGTGCGAGTGCCTCCTTTGCTATGAGGTGGCCAAGCAGGGCGTACGCAATCTGCATGCAGGTCGCGTGGCCCTATGCCTTATTTCCCAGTTGCCACGATTTAAGCGGCCGCTTGGCGGTCAAGGAAATGTGAAGGGAAAGGCCGATTTATGACCCGGCCAAATTGGACGGGTTATGCCAGAAAATTTCTCCAACTTATGCACGATTCCCCTGGTACATTCTGGCCTCCGGTAGGCGAACTACCATACCAGGGGAAGCCCCATGTCCCGTAATCAAGGAAGCTTTGTCCGTAAAGCAGCATTCGCCGGCCTGATTGCTCTTTGCGTTACCTCCATCGCCTCGGCCCAGACGTCGGCACCCGCGACGGGGCTTGGTCAAGCATGGCCGAATGCAACAGATGTCAGCGCCAATCCGAATTGGCACGTCTACGTGTTCGTGTTGAACGGCATCAAGTACATCCAGGTCAACGATCTGAATGGCAACGTGCATGCCGCAGTCGGTACCGCCAATGGCACGTCGATCGTGCTGCCGGTGGGCGTGGATTCGCAGAATGTGGCGACGCCATCGTCCACCACGACGAACTCGTCTTCGACCACCTCGAGCGTGTCGTCGTCGACGACGGTTTATAGCGACAGCGCCACGACGGTGACGGCGACGCCACAAAGCAATGGAACGAGATTTACCGTGCTCAATACGTCGTCATGTCCGAGCGGATGCTCGGGCGGCGGCACCCCTTGAGGGAGCCGCTGGCTATTTCACCCAAAGCCGTAACGGAGGAGCGGAGCGCGATTCCAGACTCTGCTCCTCCTGGATGGCGTCGTGCAGCAAGGCCGTAATCTGGAGATGGCCCTGCGGCATGCGAAGGTGCAGTAGTCCATCGAAAATATGGACGTGATCGCGCATTTCCGGAATATCCAGCATGCTCGCACCAAGCTTTGCGCCCAGGCGCTTACGCTCGTCTGAGTGATACACGGCGCTGGCGACACCTGTTTCTTCCAGCACACCTTCCACACGCAACACTACCCAGCGCTTGCCATGCGTTTCGCCACCGCGAAGCATGAGATTCACGCGCGTGCATGCAAGGCGGGACGTGACATAGACGACCGCTTCGCAAGCCGTTCTATAGGCGGCGGTAAGAACCGCGGGCGCCAGCCGGGTGAAACCGCGTCCGTTGATTTCGCAACGGTATGCAATGCCGGCCTCATCCAACGCGCGGGCAACCGTTTCATTGAGCGCTGCGGGTAATCCGCGTTCGCGCCAGGCAACCGGATGCATGCTCTCTGCGAGGCGGTAAACCTGATTCTGCGTGGCGACCGCTTGCTTGTAAAAGGCGTGGCTTTCGATGTTGGGAACGATGCGGCGCATCTGATCCAGCAGGCGACCGTTGGTGATGTGCAATGTCCCGGCCAGATATTCGAGCGCCTGCGAGGTCTGCCGCATGCGCTGCTCGCTGAGCTGAAGGCTTTGCCTGGCCAGCCGTTGCACGCTGATCGCGCTGTTTCGTTCCTTTTCTTCCTGCACCAATTGCACGCTGATGCGCGCACCCAGCGCAAACAGGCAGCTGACACCAATGGCGAGGAATGTCTGCGTCGCGAAGGTCTTCGGATCGAAATCGCTGTAAATGGAAATTTGCAGCGAGATGGAGGCGATCGCCAATGGACCCGCCACGGCGGCGGCGCGCCAGCCGTGCTTCAACGTAAGCCACGCCATTGGGAGGAACATCGCGATGGGGGCGATTTGTTTGACCTGTTCATTGCCGGCGATGCTCATCCACGTAAGAACGGCAAACGTCGGGATCAACAGCGCGACGGTATCCAGGAACAGCCGGCTCGCGAAAATCTGACTGATCTGCTCGCGCAGATGGCCTTCCTGGTAATTGAGTTTTGCCATCAACAGCCAGGGCACCACGGAAAGAATGGCCAGGTAGGGCCCCAAGAAGAAGGTGACGGCGCTAACGAGAGCAAACGGTGTCGAGGGGTGCGCCTCCACGGCATGGGCGATCGTGCTGTACGCCATGCCGCCCAGGGAAACCAGCAATCCGCAAACGAGCAGCGCCTTGATGTCGACCAAATTCTTCGACGGAAGCGGAGGCATCCAGGTGCGGCATGCCCACACGATCGGCATCGCGATCGCAAAGGGAGGAATGGCTCGAATGGCTACCCAGGTGGGGCCCAACGAATCGAGGCATTGGAAAACTTCATAGCCGTTTGGCACCGCTTCGCCAACAAGCAACGCGGGCCAGAAGCGGTAGGGCATCAGCAGCAGGCAAGCCAGGCGAACACCGGCATGGATGGGCCAGTGCGAAGTGGAATACGGGTGTATCGCTATGTAGAGAAGCCCATAGCCGACCGCAACACCAAGTTGCAGCAGCCATTCGTTAGTCCACCACCGCTTCCCCATGCGTTTTTCCCCTGCAAAAGAAGCTCACCAATGACAAGGCGTGATTCCGCTTTTTCCCGCCAGCTTAGATCAAGAATAAAACAATCCGGGCCGTGAAGTTCGCGTGAGTGCCTTCGGTTATCGGCCTGGGATCCCGCTGGGTTAAGACTATCCCGTGGACGGCGCTGGAAATAGCTGACGCAGAGCACGTTTGCCGCGTGAAGAAAGCACAAATTCTTGCGGGCGGCGCTGGCGGGTGCAGCCAGGCAGGCGGCCGGTACGGCGCTGTGGGCACCTGGTTGGGGGGGGCGGGATGGATCTGTCCCGAGCGGTCACACCGCTGCAAAGAGTGCGCTAAGCAAATCTGTTTAGTCTTTGCACTGTGAAGGTCGAAAACTACGGTGGAGACTTGCCAGTGCGTTTGTTTCGTAAGGAATTGCCACACCGCCTGGGCTTGCCGGGTCTGCGCCCGGCACGTCTGAGCGCGGTCGCCTGCGCCGTGTGGCTGGCCGGCTGCGCCACCTACTCGCCGCTGCCGCTGGGCGAAGGGCAGGGGGCGAAGGACGTCTCGCAGCTGTCGGCCGATACCTCGACCATGCCGCTGCCGGCACTGCGTACGCATCGGGTGGATCTTTCCCACGGCATGGACGTCACCGACGTGGCGATCCTGGCGGTGGCCAACAACCCGGACCTGAAGGTGATGCGCGACCAGCTGGGCGTCGCCCGCGCCCAGGCGTTCCAGGCGGGACTGCTGCCGGACCCGCAGGTTTCCTTGAACCAGGAATACCTGACGCATCCCATCCCTGGCTACCGAACCGCCTCGGCGTTCGGCATCACCCAGGACATCACCAGCCTGCTGCTGCGCTCCACCCGCAAGGCCGCCGCCAATGCCCAGGCCGACCAGGTGAACCTGGACCTGCTGTGGGCCGAATGGCAGACGATCGCCCAGGCCCGGCAACTGTTCAACCAGGTGGTATCCCTGCGCGACCAGCAGCAACGGCTGGCCGCGGAGCAGACCGCGCTGACCCCGGTGGACGGTTACGTGCGCAAGGCGCTGGAACAGGGCAACCTGACCTTCGACGCCGCCAGCGCAGGGCTCAACGCCTATGCCGACGCCAGCAAGCGGCTTTCCGATAACACTGTGCAACTGCACCAGGCCGAACACGATCTGCGCGTGCTGCTGGGGCTTGCGCCGGACGCGCCGCTGCAACTGACCGGCGAACCGTTCCAGGCCTCGCCCACGCCCGAGCAAGTGGACGCCGCCCTGGCCAGCCTGCCGCAGCGGCGTCCGGACCTGCTCGCCCTGCAGGCCGGCTACAAATCGCAGGAAGCCACCTTGCGTGGCGCGATCCGCGCGCAGTTTCCCGCGCTCAGCCTCGGCCTCGATCGCCAGAGCGACAACTCCGGCATCCCTTCGCACGGCATCACCATCGGCTTCACCCTGCCGTTGTTCGATCGCAATCGCGGCAACATCCGCATCGAAAAGGCCACGCGCCAGCAGCTCAAGGACGACTACGAAAACCGCGTGCTCGCCACGCGCAACGACATCCGCCAGTTGATGCTCGACCAGGACACCCTGGCCAAACAGCGCGACCAGTCGCAGGTGCATGCGCAGCACCTGGATGACGCGCGCCGCGCCGCCGAAAGCGCGTTCCAAAAAGGCCTGCTCGACTGGCCGACCTATCTGTCCATCCGCGCCAATGCGCTGACCGCGGACATGGACGCCATCGCCGCGCGCGACCAGCAATCGCAACAAGCCATCGCGCTGGAAGCATTGCTCGGCAGCACCGACCTCCAACAGCCCTCCGTAGCGACCTCCAAGCCATGAATCGATCCGTCTTTACCCATGCCGCCTTGGCGGCTTCGATGCTTATCGCGCTGGCCGGATGCAGTGGCGGCGGCGCTGACGATGGCGAAGCCGACGTAAAGGGCACAGTGCTGGTGACCACCGCCGCACCGGTCAACCATACCTTCCACGACATCATCGAGGCGTGGGGCACCGCGGCGGGCGATCCCCATCGCGCCAGCACGGTCAGTCTGGGCCACGGCGGCCTGGTTACCGGCCTGCTGGTGGCCTCGGGACAAACCGTGAAGCGCGGGGAAGCGCTGCTGCGTATTGCGCCTGATCCGGTCGCGCGCAATGCCTTTCTGCAGGCGCAAAGCACGCTGAATCTGGCCAGCGGCGAACTCAAGCGCACCGAACAGATGGCCGCGCAGCATCTGGCCACGCAATCGCAGGTGGCCACCGCGCGCAAAGCGCTGGAGGACGCCAAGGCCGGCCTGGAAGCGCAGCGCGCCCTGGGCGGCGGCACCGCCGAAGAAACCATCGACGCACCTGCCGACGGCGTGGTGACGGTGCTCAACGTGAACCTTGGCGACCGCTTCCAGGCGGGAGCGGCCTTGCTGACGTTCGCCCCGGCGCAAGCCCTGGTGGCGCGCCTCGGTGCGCAGCCGGCGGATGGCGCGGAGTTGAAGCCGGGCATGGCCGTGGAAGTGCAGCCCACCTATGGCGAAGGCGCCGTCTTGCATGGCCGCCTCGACGTGGTCGGCCGCGCGATCGATGCGCAGACCCATCTGCTGCCGCTGCAGGTTTCCCTGCCGCCGGAAGCAGGCAACGAACTGGTCGCCGGCTCGCCGGTGCAGGCGAAAATCGAAACCAACAATTACCAGGCCTGGGCATTGCCGCGCAGCGCGGTGTTGAACGACGACAAGGGCAATTACGTCTTCATCGTCGACAAGGACAAGGCCAAGCGCATCGACGTCAATGTGAAACATCCTGACGGCGACACCCTCGGCGTGGAGGGTCCGTTGGACAGCAAGATGCAGGTGATCGTGCTGGGCAACTACGAGCTTGAAGACGGCGACGCCGTGCGCGAGCAGCAGCAGGAGCCCACCAAGTGAGAGTCACCGACTGGATGCAGCGCCACTGGCGCGCGCTGTTGTTCCTGGTGTTGATGGCGACCATCGGCGGCATCGCCAGTGCCGTGTTCATGCCGGTCGCGTTGTTTCCGAACGTGGCGTTCCCGCGCATCATGCTGTCGCTCGATGCGGGCGACCGGCCTGCCGACCAGATGGCGATCGCCGTGACCACGCCGGTGGAAGCCGCCTTGCGCCGCGTGCCTGGCGTGCGCGATGTGCGATCGACCACCAGCCGCGGCAGCGCGGATGTTTCCATCACATTCGCCTGGGGCACGGACATGAGCCGTGCCTTAGGCGACGTCAACGCTGCCGCCAGCCAGGTGCTGCCGGACCTGCCGGCCGGCACCACGCTCACCAGCCGCCGCATGGATCCCAGCTCGTATCCGATGCTGGCCTACAGCTTGCGCTCGCATACGCTTTCGCCCAGCGCCTTGTATGACCTGGCGCAGTATCAGTTGCGTCCGCTGCTCAGCAGCGTCAACGGCGTGGCGCGCGTGCAGGTGCAAGGCGGAGAAGTGGCGGAATTCCACGCCGATGTCGATCCGAACCGCCTGCGCGCGCAGGATCTCGCCCTTACGGACGTGACCACGGCGGTCACCCACTCCGCCACCATCCAGGCGATGGGGCGCGTTTCCGATCACTACAAGCTTTATTTGCTGCTCGCCGACAACCAGCCACAGACGGTGCAGGCCTTGCGCCAGATCGTGGTGCGCGCAGACAGCCATGGCATCGTGCGCCTGGGCGATATCGCCGACGTCACGCTCAGCCACGTGCCGCAGTGGATCCGCGTCGGCGCCGACGGGCAGAACGCGGTGCTGATCCAGATCCTGCAGCAGCCGGACGGCAACAGCGTGCAGATCGCACGCGACGTGAAGCAGCGCCTGCAGGATTACGCGCCGCAGATGCCGGCCGGCGTGAAAGTCGCCAACTGGTATGACCAATCCCAGCTCGTCACCGGTGCGGCAGGCAGCGTGCGCGATGCAATCCTGATCGGCATCGTGCTGGCGGGTCTGGTGTTGTTCCTGTTTCTGCGCAATACGCGTGTGATCTTCGTGACCATGCTGGTGGTGCCGGCGGTGCTGGCGATCACCGTGCTGCTGCTGAACGTGCTGGGCATGAGCTTCAACATGATGACGCTCGGCGGCATGGCCGCGGCGGTGGGCCTGATCATCGACGACGTGATCGTGATGCAGGAACACATCATGCGCCGCTTGCACGGTGGCAATGACGTGAAGGAAAGCATCGCGCGCGCCGCGTGGGAATTCACGCGTCCACTGACCGGTTCCAGCGCCGCCACCGTGGTGATCTTCGTGCCGCTGGCGTTTCTTACCGGCGTGACCGGCGCGTTCTTCAAGGCGCTGTCGCTGACCATGGCCAGCGCGCTGGTGATCTCCTACCTGCTGACCTGGATCGTGGTGCCGCTGCTGTCGGAACGGCTGTTGGATCAGCGCCATGCCGCCGATCACGCCGGCGGCAGTTTTTCGCAACGGATGCGCAACGGTTACGAATCCGTGCTGCAACGCTGGTTGAAGCGCCCGCTCTGGACGCTGGTGCTGGTGCTGCCTCTACTGGGCGTGGGTGCGCTGGCTTTCAGTCAGGTCGGCACTGGCTTCATGCCGGCCATGGACGAGGGCGGTTTTACCTTCGACTACATTTCCAAGCCGGGCACGTCGCTGGAAGAAACCGGACGCCTGCTGAGCCAGGTGGAAGAGATCATCCGCGCCAACCCGAATGTGGATACGTATTCGCTGCGCACCGGCCTGCAGCTGGGCGATGCGCTGACCGAAGCCAACACGGGCGATATTTTCATCCGCCTCAAGAACGGTTCGCGTCCACCCACCGAAGAGGTGATGAACGACATCCGCAAGGAAGTGCAGGAAAAGGTACCCGGCCTGGATGTCGAAGTGTCGCAGTTGATGGAAGACATGATCGGCGACCTGGTGGCGGTGCCGCAGCCGATCGAGGTCCAGCTTTACAGCGACAACGCCGACGAACTCAATGCCACCGCGCAGAAAGTGGCCGATGCGCTGGGCAAGGTCAACGGCATGAACGGCGTGCTTCCCGGCATCAATCCCGCCGGCGATGCGTTGACCATGACGGTGGATCCGACCAAGGCGGAGCTGCAAGGGCTGGATCCGCAGGAAGTGGCGGACCAGGTCACGGCGGCGATCGACGGCACCGTCGCGGCGCAGCTGCCGGTGCAAGGCAAGATGATCGGCGTGCGCGTGCGCTTGTCGGCGCCCTCATACAAACAACTGGAGCGAGTCAAGGCGTTGCCCATCCGCGCGGCCGACGGCCATCTGCTGCCGCTGTCGCAGATCGCCACCCTGCAGATCGTGCAAGGGCAGCCGGAAATCACCCGCAGCAACCTCAAGCGCATGGTGGCCGTCACCGGGCGCATCAGCGGGCGCAGCATGGGTGCGGTGGCGAACGATGTGAAACTGATGCTCGCCAAGCCCGGCATGCTGCCCAAGGGCATGTACTACCAGTTGGGCGGTTTGTACCAGCAGCAGCAGGAAGCTTTCCGCGGTTTGACCGTGGTATTGCTTGCCGCCATCGCGCTGGTGTTCACGCTGCTGTTGTTCCTGTACGAAAGCTTCCGCGCCGCGCTGGCGATCATGCTGATGCCGTTGCTGGCGATCTGCGCCGTGTTCACCGGCCTGTGGATCACCGGCATCGAGCTCAACATCTCCGCGATGATGGGCATGACCATGATCGTGGGCATCGTGACCGAAGTGGCGATCTTCTATTTCTCCGAGCTGGAAGAAATCGCAGGCGACATGCCGCTGCATCAGGCCTTGGTGGAAGCCGCACGGCATCGTATGCGCCCGATCCTGATGTCGACCATGGCGGCCATTCTCACGCTGCTGCCGCTGGCGCTGGCCTTGGGTTCCGGCTCACAGATGCAGCAGCCGTTGGCGGTGGCGATCATCGCGGGCATGCTGTTGCAGGTACCGCTGGTGTTGCTGGTGATGCCGGTGTTGTATGCGGTGTTGATGCGGGGGCGGAAGGCGGCGGTTGCTTGATGAATCCACGCCACGTTAAGGACTGCGTTGCCTGATCTTTCGGATTACCTCGTCGTCATTCTGGCCTTCGCCCATTGCTGCCCGGGAAAACGTGACTGGCTAAAGGAAACGCGCACATGACCCGAGTGTGCGATTTTTGCCTACAGATTCACGCTACCGAGTCGTCATTCCAGCGAAAGCTGGAATCCAGTGCCTTTCACGCTCTGCAAGTCGCTGGATCCCAGCTTTCGCTGGGATGACGAACGTTTTAGTTTTCCGCAAGATGCGTGGAGATTTTTCCCGGACAACGGTGAGCCATCGTCGGAATGACGTTCGGCTTTGTAGCGATTTACCGCAGGTTTTGCCGAAAAAGAAAACAACGCGCATAGCAACGTCGAAGTAATCATCTTAGCCTGCGCGCTTCAGGCATTACGCACTTCCACCACCGCCGTAGCCTTCACCGCCCGCTTCAACAACCACGCCAGGATCGGCGGCGTCACCATCGCCGTCAGCAATGACATCGCCACGATGATCGCGTACATCTGGTCGCTGAAGACGCCTGCGCTCAGGCCGAGGCTGGCGATCACTACGCCTACTTCGCCGCGCGGCACCATGCCGAAACCGACGATGGCCGCGCTGGTGCGGCCCAGCGACAACGAACCCAGGAAGCCGCCCAGCAGCTTCGAGATGATGGCGATCGCCGTCACCACCAGCAGCGCGACCAAGGCATCGACATTGGCGAGCTGGTGCAGATCGATCTTGCTGCCGGTAAGCACGAAGAAGAATGGTGTGAGGAGCGCGAGCAGCGGCTGGAACTGCTGCTCCAGCGTGTGCTGCTGGCGTGTTTCCGAAGCGATCATGCCGGCCAGGAACGCGCCGATGATGGCGGCGAGGCCAAACAAGGTGGATACATAGGCCAGCCCCAGGCACAGCCCCAGCACGATCAGCAGCGGAGAATAGGTGCTACGGGGTTTTTCCAGCCAGGTGGAATTCCAGCGCATCACGCGCGTGCCGCCCCAGCCGATCACCGCGATAAAGCCGATCGCGCCGGCCAGCACCATCACCAGGTGCATGGGATCAAAGCCTTCACCGCCTTGCAGCGATACCACTACGCCAAGCAGCAGCATCGCCAGGATGTCGTCGATCACGGCGGCGCCGAGGATTACCTTGCTCTCTACACGCTGCAGCACGCCCAGCTCCTGCAGTACGCGTGCGGTGATACCAGCGGAGGTCGCCACGAAGGCGGCGGCGACGAACAGCGACTTGCCCCATTCGAAGCCGCTGGAGTGGGCCCAAAAGCCGCCCATGCCGAACGGCAGCAGCACGCCGAGCACGCCGACCAGGAAGGCGGATTTGCCAACTTTTTTCAAATCTTCCAGCCGTGTTTCCAGGCCCACCGAGAACAGCAGTAGGACAACGCCGATTTCGGCGAGCACGTCCAGCGGGGTGCCGGCAGCGATCTGTTCGGGGGTAATCCAGCCCAGTACCGAAGGCCCGATCACGCAGCCGGCGGCGATTTCGCCCACCACGCCCGGCAGTTTCAGGCGTTGCGCGATTTCCGCGCCGATCTGTGCAGCAACGAAAACCACGAAGAGCGCAAGCAGAATCTCATTGGCGTGATGCATGGTCGGGGTCCTTCGATCATGTGCATGTACCTCATGCTACCCGCTCACGTCGCGGAAGACACCTCGCGGCCGATTGGCGGCATTTTTTCCAACCGTGCGAACACGCGGCTGGCGACGGCGGTGACCACGGCCAGCACGATCACCGTCCAGCGGAAGGCTTCCACATAGGCGGCGCTGCTCTGGCCATGCAGCAGCACCTGCATCAGCAAGGTCGCCAGCGCAATGCCGAAGCTCATCGACAGATACTGCGTGGTGGACGCCATCGACGAGGCCATCGATGCGTGCTCGACGTCCAGGTCGGTGTAGATCAGCGTGTTCATTACCGTGTACTGCATGCCCATGAAGCCGCCGTAGACGAACACCAGCAAGACGATCAGCGCCATCGGCGTATGCGGCCCGAGTAGCGCGAACAGGGCGATGAGTACGGCCACGATCAGCGTATTGCCGAACAGCAGGCGCCGATAACCCAGCCGGATCAGCATGCGGTTCACGAACCACTTGGCGACGATCGAGCCGAGCGCCTGCGGCACCATCATCAGGCCGGCCATCAGCGGCGACCAGCCGCAGCCGACCTGCAGGAACAGCACGATCAGCAGGAACATGCCGCTGACACCCAGGCGCGTCAGCAGATTGCCCGACAGTGCCACCCATACGCTGCGTACGCGCAGCAGGCGCAGATCCGCCACCGGATGCGCCGCGCGGCGGCTGTGCCACACGTAGGCGGCGCCGAACACGATCGCAAGCACCACCAGCAGACCCATTTCGCCCCAGCGGATGGTTGGGTCGGCCGCGTACTCCGAAGCGGTCAGCAGCAAGGCCGACGAAGCGGCGAACAGCAGAAAGCCGAACAGATCGAAGCGATGCGCGGTATCCAGCCGGTATTCGGGCATTTCCCGCTGGTTGAGCCAGATGCCCACGATGCCCACCGGCACGTTGAGCAGAAAGATCAGCCGCCAGTTGGTGTATTCCACCAACGCGCCGCCCAGCAGCGGCCCGAGTACCGAGCCGAGCAGGCCGAAGGTGGCGACTGTGCTCATCACTTGCACGAAATCGCGTTTGTCGATGGTACGCGCCAGCACGTAGCGGCCCACCGGCATCAGCGCCGCGCCGCCGCAGCCTTGCAGTACGCGCGCCATCACCAGTTCCGGCAAGGTCTGCGAGATGCCGCAGAGCAGGGAGCCCACCGCGAACACGCCGATGGCCACGCCGAACACGCGGCGCGTGCCGAAGCGGTCGCACAGCCAGGGACTGGCGGGAATCAGGATCGCCAGCGTCAGCACATAGCTGGTCAGCGCGCTGCGCATGTTCAGCGGCGTCTCGTGCAAGGCCGTGGCGATCGCCGGTACCGCCGTGTTGACGATGGTGGAATCCAGCGCCTGCATGAAGAACGCCGCCGACACCAGCCAGATCAGGCCGCTGTAGCGTTCGTGTGAAGAAAGGGCAGGGCCGGCTGCAGCGTCCGTCGTTGCGTCGGCAACGGTGGCGGAGGAAGCGGCAGGGGAGGAGGGCATGGGCGGTATGATAGCTGCTATGGCAGTTATCTGGCTTAAGCGTCGCCGACTCAGGCTCTCTCGCCCCCATGCAACGTCGTGCCGAGACCCGTGCCGAAGGGGAGAGGGAATGGACACATCGAATCGTTACACTTCGCGCATGAGCAAACCGTCTGCATCCGCATTGACCGTCGAAGAGCGCATGCGCGACCTGCGCACGCGCATCGAACACGCCAATTACCGTTACTTCGTGCTGGACGATCCGGACATTCCGGATGCCGAGTACGACCGCCTGCTGCGCGAACTGGAAGCGCTGGAGAAGGAGCATCCGGAACTGGCCACGCCCGACTCGCCCACGCGTCGCGTCGGTGCGCGCGCAGTCGGCGGTTTTGCGGAAGTGCGGCATGCCTTGCCGATGCTGTCGCTGAGCAATGCCTTCGAGCAGGAAGGCGAGGATGACCGCGAACGCTATCGCGAAGTGGCGGAGTTCGAGCGTCGCATCGAGCAGACACTGGGACGCAGCAAGCCAGTGTTCTCGGTGGAACCGAAGCTGGACGGCCTGGCCATCAGCCTGCGCTACGAGGACGGCGCTTTCATGCAGGGCGCTACGCGCGGCGACGGCGCCACCGGCGAAGACGTCACCGCCAACCTGCGCACCGTGCGCGCCATTCCGCTGCGCCTGCGCGGCGATGATTGGCCGAGCGTGCTGGAGGTGCGCGGCGAGGTGATCATGCTGCACAAGGATTTCGAAGCCTTCAACGCCTACGCGCGCGAACATGGCGAAAAGCCGCTGGCCAATCCGCGCAACGGTGCGGCCGGTTCGCTGCGGCAGCTCGATCCGGCGATCACCGCCAAGCGCAAGCTCAGCTTCTTTGCCTACGGCGTAGGTGTGGTGGAAGGCGCGGCCTTGCCGCCTTCACATTCGGCGACGCTGCAGGCGCTGCGTGAATGGGGTTTCCCGGTATCGCCAGAAGTGGGCACCGCTAAAGGTTTCGAGGGCCTGATCGCCTATTACAAACGCATCGGCGCCAAGCGTGACAAGCTGCCTTACGACATCGACGGCGTCGTCTACAAGCTGGACGACTATGCCGGTCAACGCGACATGGGCTTCGTCGCACGCGCGCCACGCTGGGCGCTTGCGCACAAATTCCCCGCGCAGGAACAGGCCACCACAGTGGAGGCGATCGAGATCCAGATTGGCCGCACCGGCGCAGCCACACCGGTGGCGCGTCTCACCGCGGTGCAGGTGGCCGGCGTCACGGTGACCAACGCCACCTTGCACAACGCCGACCAGGTAGCGCGGCTCGACGTGCGTGTCGGCGACACGGTGATCGTGCGCCGCGCGGGCGATGTCATTCCGGAAGTGGTGCGCGTGGTGCCCGACCGCCGTCCGCCCAGGACGCGTCCCTGGCATATGCCCACGCATTGCCCGGTGTGCCATTCCGCGCTGGTGCGCGAAGAAGGCGAGGCCGCGTGGCGCTGCTCGGGCGGACTGGTATGCGCCGCGCAACGCAAGGAGGCGCTGATCCATTTCGCGTCGCGGCGCGCGATGGATATCGAAGGCATCGGCGAGCGCTTCGTCGATGCCCTGGTCGACTTCGGCTACGTGCACACGCCGGCCGATCTCTACAAGCTCACGCTGGACGATTTTTTGGAGATGAAGCGCCGCGCCGACGAGCGCGACGGCACCACACCGGAAACGGTCAAGTCCGGCAAGATCGCCACCAAGTGGGCGGAGAACCTGATCGAGGCGATCGAAGCCAGCAAGCACACCACGCTGACGCGTTTCCTCTATGCGCTCGGCATCGTGCATATCGGCGAGAGCACGGCCAAGACCTTGGCGACATGGCTCGGCCGCCTGGCATGGGTGCGCAGCATGCCTGCGGCGATCTTGCGCGAGCTGCCGGATATCGGTGCGGAAGTCGCCGGATCGATCGAGGCGTTCTTCAAGCAGAAGGGCAATCGCGACGTCGTCGATGCCTTGCTGAAAGCCGGCGTGACCTTGAGCGACGAAACCGATCCCTCGCCACGCCTGCAGCAGAAACTCAACCTGGCCTTGCTGCTGGAGCACGCCGGCGTCAACGGCATCGGCCATCGCAACGCCGAACTGCTGGCCTCGCATTTTCCAACCATCACCAAGCTGCACGGTGGCGGCATGGCGCATTGGATCACCGCGGGTTTGGCACAGAACGCCGCGACCAACCTCAACGAATATCTATCCGATCCGCATCGGCTGGCCGCGCTGCAGGAAGCGGAAGCAGCCATGCAGCGCCTGCTCGATGCCATCCCGAAGCATGCCGCGGTGGAAGACCTGCCGTTGACCGGGCAGACGGCGGTGCTCACCGGCACGCTGTCCAGCATGGGGCGCGACGAGGCGAAGGAAAAGCTCGAAGCGCTGGGCGCGAAAGTCGCAGGAAGCGTGTCGAAGAAAACCCACTTCGTGGTGGCGGGCGAGGCGGCCGGTTCCAAGCTCGACAAGGCGCAGGAACTTGGCGTGGACGTGTGGGACGAGGAGCGCCTGTTGGCGCTGTTCAAGCAGCATGGAGTGTGAGGCTGCCCTGGCCTCAACGTATAACGCGTCACGTCGGCTTCTTGCCGCCATGACGAACATGAAGCATGGCGGACAATGAGAACCTGACGTCTATGGATGCCAATACCAGCAACATCACGCCCTTCCGCCAGCGTCTGCAAGGCCGCGCGAAACTCTACGAGTTGATCCGCAACTTCTTCTCCGACCGCGGCGTGCTGGAAGTGGAAACGCCGATCCTTTCCGCGGCCGGCAACACCGATCCGAACATCGAAAGCTTCAACGCGCCGTTTCACGGTCACGTCGATGCTGGTTCACGCGAGCGCTGGTTGCGCACCTCGCCGGAATATCCGTTGAAGCGCCTGCTCGCCGATGGTGTGGGCGACTGCTACGAACTGGGTCGCGTGTTCCGCAATGGCGAAGCGGGGGAGCGGCACAATCCCGAATTCACCATGTTGGAGTGGTACCGCGTCGGCTGGACGCACCGGCAACTGATGGAAGAAGCCATCGCGCTGGTGGAAGCGGCGCTGGCGCTGGTGGGGCAGCGTGTCGAGGTGGTGATCGAAGGCTATCGCCAGTTTTTCCTCGATGAACTTGGGCTGGACCCGTTGCACGCGGATATCGAGGAATTGCGCCGGCCGCTGGCGCCCTACAACATCGAGCCTTCCGGTCTTACCCGCGACGACTGGCTGGACTTGCTGATCACCCACAAGCTGCAGCCGGCTTTTCCGCGCGGTCGCATCACGGTGATCCACGATTACCCGGCCAGCCAGAGCGCGCTCGCGCGCATCCGTCCAGGCGACCCGCCGCTGGCCGAACGCTTCGAGCTATATCTTGGGCCTTACGAACTGGCCAACGGCTATCACGAACTCAACGATGCGGCCGAACAGCGCGCGCGTTTCGAGCGCGACAATGCTCGCCGCCGCGAACGCGGCCTGCGCGAAATGCCGATCGACGAGCAGCTGCTGGCCGTGCTCGAACGCATGCCCGATTGCGCCGGCGTGGCGATGGGTATCGAACGCTTGCTGATGTGCATGGCAGGCACCGATCGCATCGCCGACGTGCTGGCCTTCCCGTTTTCGAAAGCGTAGGTTGGGGTGTAAACCCCAACATCGGGATATATGTGACATCGCGGCGTTGGGGTTTGCACCCCAACCTACCAGCGCAGCAGGATCTTCCCTATGTGCGCGCTGCTTTCCATCAACGCATGCGCGCGAGCCGCTTCCCGCGCCGGAAACACCTCATGGATGATCGGGCGCAGACGCCTGTCCGCAAACAGCGGCCACACGTGTTCGTATAACTTCTCGGCGATCGCGGCTTTGAACGCGATGGGCCGTCCGCGCAAGGTGGAACCGGTAATGGTCAGGCGCCGGCGCATCACCTTGCCGAAATCCAGCTCGGCCTTCATGCCACCGAGCGTGGCGATGAAGACCAATCGGCCGTCATCGGCCAACGCGTCCAATTCGCGCGGCACGTAATCGCCGGCGACCATATCCAGGATCACATCTACGCCGTGGCCATCGGTCCAGGCTTTCACGCGCTCGACGAAATCCTCGGTGCGATAGTTGATGGCGCGCGCGCCGAGCGTTTCGCAGGCGCGGCATTTTTCGTCGCTGCCGGCGGTGGCGAACACGGGATGGCCCAACGCATGCGCAAGCTGGAGCGCGGTAACGCCGATACCGCTGGAGCCACCCTGTACCAGCAGGCTTTCCATGCCGCCGTTTTCGCGCTGTCCCAGTCGGCCGCGATCGAACACGTTGCTCCACACGGTGAAATAATTTTCCGGCAGCGCGGCAGCTTCTTGCACGCTCAAACCCGCAGGTACGGGAAGGCATTGGCCCAACGGCGCCACGGCATATTGCGCGTAGCCGCCGCCGGCCAACAGCGCGCATACGGCATCGCCGCGCTTGAGCCCGAATGGATTGCCGCCGCCGAAATCGCCATCCACCAGTTCGCCCGCCACTTCCAATCCAGGCAGATCGGAAGCGCCGGGCGGCGGCGCATAGTGGCCTTGCCGCTGGAAGACATCCGGCCGGTTCACGCCCGATGCGGCGACCTTGATCAGCACTTCGCCCGGGCCGGGGCGAGGAATCGGGCGTTCCACCGGAACCAGCACTTCCGGGCCACCGAAATGCGGAATCTCGATGGCTTGCATGGATGTCATCAGCGGCTCTCCTTGTTGCGATTTACGGGCTCGTATCGACCAGCACTAGTTCGGCGTCTTCGAGCGCGGTCACGGCCAGCGATGTTTCGTCACGGATCGCCGCGCCATCGCGTGCGTCGAGCCGCACGCCGTTGACCTCCACTGCGCCCTTGGCCGACACAAGATAGGCATAGCGCCGTGGGTCCAGTGTGTAGTGCGCGGTCTCGCCGGCCTTCAACGTGGCGCCGAGTACGCGTGCGTTGGTGCGCAAGGGCAGGGCGTCCGCATCGCCTTCGATGCCGCTGGCCAGCGCCACGAAGCGCCCGGAACGTTCGCCCGCCGGAAACGGCTTGGTGCCCCACGAGGGCGCGCGGCCGCGTTCGTCCGGGATGATCCAGATCTGGAAGATGCGCGTGGTATCCGATTCCAGGTTGTACTCGCTGTGCGTGATGCCGCTGCCCGCGCTCATCACCTGCACGTCGCCAGCAACCGTGCGGCCCTGGTTGCCCAGGTTGTCGCGATGGGTGATCGCGCCTTCGCGCACGTAGGTGATGATTTCCATATCCGCATGCGGATGCGCCGGAAAACCGGTCTGCGGCGCGATGGTGTCATCGTTCCATACGCGCAGCGCGCCCCAGCCCATGCGCTTGGCGTCGTTATAGCTGGCGAACGAAAAGTGATGCTTGGCCTTGAGCCAACCGTGGTCGGCGCCGCCAAGGCTGTCGAAAGTACGCCGTTCGATCATGGAACACCTCACTTGTTATCGATGCCGCGCAAGATAGAGCCGGCCATGGCGATGGAGAACTGCCGCCAGGGAAACAGTGTGTCGCGCTAGCGCTGGCGGTGCCCGCTCATCTCATGGCCCGCGTCATGCGCAAAGGCGCGATGCCAGTAAGTGGAGCTGAGCGAAATCAGTGTCACCACCAGGAAGGCGACAGAAAAATTCAACCGGCTCGGCTCGCTGTTATGGCTGGCCGCCATGGCCAGCTTGAGAATCAGCGCGCCACAGCACACGCCCACCGACAGCATCAATTGCTGCAGGGTGGAATAGAAACTGTTGGCCGCACTCATGCGCTCGGTCGGCACCGCTTCGTAGGCAATGGTGTTGTAGGCCGTGAACTGCACCGACATGATGACGCCGCAGCAGGCCAGCAGGCCGAACATCAGCCAGAACGGCCAATCGGCGCGGAAGAACGCGCATACGGCGTAGCTTAGGCCCGCCAGCACGCCGTTGTAGAGCATCACGCGGCGAAAACCGATCCAGCGCAGCAGGCGCGTGGTGAGCAGGCGGGCCAGCAACGCGCCGACGGAAATGGCGAGGATCAACTGGCCGCTTCGCAACGCCGAGAATCCCAGCCCGATCTGCAACAACAACGGCAGCAGGAAGGGTTGCGCGCCTTGGGTGATACGCATCAGCGCGCCCGAAATCACCGACAGGCGAAACGAATCGATGCGCAGCAGCGTCAGGTCCACCGCAGGATGTTCGCGGCGCCTGGCATGACCGATATAGGCCAGGCATGCGGCCGCGCCGATGGCGACCAGCACTACGCCATTGCGCGCGCTGGTGTTCTCGCCGAACAGTTCCAGGCCGAAAAGCAGGCAACTCAGGCCGATGCTGCACAGTGCAAAACCCAACCAGTCGAACGGCGCCGGACGCGTGCCGCTGTGCACTTCCGGCACGTAGCGCCGCACCAGCCAGTAGCCGAGCGCGCCGATCGGCACATTGATGTAGAAGATCCAGCGCCAGTCGAAGTACTGCACGATGAAACCGCCGAGCGGTGGCCCGGCCATGGTGCCGAGCACGGCGGGAATCAGCGTCCACATCATCGAGGACACCAGATGCTTGCGCTCCACCGTGCGCAGGATCACCAGCCGCCCCACCGGCCCCATCATGGCGCCGCCTGCGCCTTGCACCAGCCGCGCCGCCACCATCATCGACAGGCTATGCGTGAGCGAGCAGAGGACCGAGCCGATGATGAACACCACCATCGCGCTGTTGAACACGCGCTTGGCGCCAAAGCGGTCGGCGATGGCGCCGCTCACCGGAATGAGCACCGCCAGCGCCAGCAGATAACTCGTCACCGCCACGCTCATGGCCGGCGCAGTGACGTGGAAATCTCGTGCCATGGTGGGCAGCGCCGTGGCAAGCACGGTGCCGTCGACCTGTTCGAGGAAGATCGCGCAGCCGACGATCAGGGAAATGGTGCGGTAATCGGGATAGACCGGCTGATCGGTGGCCGGCAGATCCAGCTTTTCCTCACTCAACGCGCTCACAAGGGTTCCTGCAACGAGCGCAGCGGGCCTTTGCCGGGTGGCGAGGAAGTCGAAAGCGCTCGGGACATGGGCGCATCGGGGTGTGCGCCGCAGTTGTCGCATTATTCGCCGGGTGTGGGATCAGGACAAGCGCGTAAAGCGAGATTGTGCACCCCAACCTATCTGCTTCGATGAGGTTTTTCGGCGAGATTGTCCCCTCACCCAACCCTCTCCCCGGAGGGGAGAGGGAGCAGGAGTGTCAGACCGCCTCGAACACGCCGGCCGCGCCCATGCCGGTGCCGATGCACATGGTCACCATGCCGTACTTCTGCTTGCGGCGGCGCAGGCCGTGCACCAGGGTGGCGGTGCGCACGGCGCCGGTAGCGCCCAGCGGATGGCCGAGCGCGATGGCGCCGCCGAGCGGGTTCACCTTGGCGGGGTCCAGGCCAAGATCACCGATCACCGCCAGCGCCTGAGCGGCGAACGCTTCGTTCAGTTCGATCCAGTCTAGCTGGTCCTGGCGGATACCCGTCTGCTTGAGCGCTTTGGGAATCGCTTCCTTGGGACCGATGCCCATGATGTCCGGGCGCACGCCGGCCACCGAATAGCCGACGAAGCGGGCCAGCGGGGTGAGGCCGTACTGCTTGATCGCCTGCTCGCTGGCCAGCAGCACCGCGGCGGCGCCGTCGGAGGTTTGCGAGGAATTGCCGGCGGTCACCGTGCCGCCGAACTGGCCGTTGCGGAACACGGTCTTGAGCTTGCCCAGCACTTCCGGCGTGCTGCCGGCGCGCGGGCCTTCGTCGGTATCGATCGTGCGGTTGTCGGTCTTGATGCCGCGCGTGGCCAGATCGGGGTAATGGTCGTCGAGCTGGAACGGGGTGATTTCATCCTTGAATTCACCGGCCTTGATCGCGGCCAGCGCGCGATCATGGCTTTGCGCGGCGAAGGCGTCCTGCGCTTCGCGCGACACCTTCCACTGCTTGGCGACGTTCTCGGCGGTGATGCCCATGCCGTAGGCGATGCCGATGTGCTCGTTGTCGAAGATGCCCGGGTTCATCGCCACCTTGTGCCCCATCATCGGCACCATGCTCATGCTTTCGGTGCCGGCGGCGATCATCAGGTCGGCTTCGCCCAGGCGGATGCGATCGGCGGCCATCGCCACGGCTTGCAGGCCCGAGGAGCAGAAGCGATTGATGGTCACGCCCGGCACAGTGTCCGGCAGGCCGGCCAGCAGCAGGCCGATGCGCGCCACGTTCATGCCTTGCTCGGCCTCGGGCATGGCGCAGCCGACGATCACGTCGCCGATGCCGTGCGGATCGATGCCCGGCGCCTGCGCCATCACGGCGCGGATCACGTGTGCGAGCAGGTCGTCGGGACGGGTGTTGCGGAATACGCCGCGCGGCGCCTTGCCGACCGGGGTGCGGGTGGCGGCGACGATGTAGGCGTCTTGCACTTGTTTACTCATGGTGTTTGCTCCGTGGCGTCGCGCGATGCAGCAACGCCGATTGGTTTTTTGCCGTCGTCCCGGCGAACGCCGGGACCCAGTGTCTTTGGTTGTTGCGTGCGAAAGTCGCTGGACCCCGGCGTGCGCCGGGGCGACGAGTCAGTTCCTCAGCGGCTTGCCGGTGGTCATGGTGTGTGCGATACGCGCCTGCGTTTTCTCGGTTTGCGCAAGCTCGACAAAATGCTTGCGCTCCAGATCCAGCAGCCACGCTTCATCCACTAGCGAACCACGCTCGATCGCGCCGCCGCACAACGTGTCGGCAATGCGTGTGGCGATCGCCACATCGTGTTCGGAAGCGAAGTAGCCGGCCTGCAGGTTGGCCAGTGACGCCTTGAAGGTGGCCGTGCCGACGTCGCCGGCAACCGGAATATTGCGCGCGTACATCGGCGGTCGATAACCGCTTTCGGCGAGCGAACCCGCTACTTGTTTGGCGACATAGAGCAACTCGTAGGCGTTGAACACCACCACGTCGCTCTCGCGCAACAGGCCCAGTTGCTTGGCTTCCAGCGCACTGCCGGAGACCTTCGCCATCGCCACCGTTTCGAACACTTTCTTCAGCGCTTCGAACGGATCGGCAGGGTTGCTCTGCGCCGCGCGGATGGCCAACTCATGCAGGCCACCGCCGGCCGGCAGCAGACCGACGCCGGCTTCCACCAGACCGATATAGCTTTCCAGCGCCGCCACGGTACGCGCCGAGTGCATCTGGAATTCGCAACCGCCGCCCAGGCACAGGCCACGCACGGCCGAGACCACCGGCACCAGCGCATGCTTGATGCGCATGCTGGTGCGCTGGAAGTTGGCGACCATGGCGTCGAATTCCTTCACCTTGCCGGCCTGCAGCAGGCCCAGCGCACCCTTCAGGTCCGCGCCGGCGGAGAACGGTTCGCTGGTCTGCCAGATCACCACCGCCTTGAGCTTTTCCTCGGCGATGCCGATCGCGTGCTGGATGCCGTCGAGCACCTGGTCGTTGACCGTGTTCATCTTGGTCTTGAACGAGATAACGCCGATGCCGTCATCACCTTGCGTCCAGAGGCGGACGCCGTCGTTCTCCCACACCGTCGTGCCTTGGTCGAACTTCTCGCCAAGGATCGCATCGGGGAACAGCTGGCGCTTGTACACGGGGTGCTGCGAGCGCGGCTTATCGGCGTTGGCGGCGGCCGAGTACGAACCGCTCTTGCCGTGCACGCCATTGCGACCATCGGTCACCCACTTGGGCAGCGGCGCCTTGCTCATCGCCTTGCCGGCGTCGATATCTTCCTGAATCCACTTTGCTACCTGTTGCCAGCCGGCGGCCTGCCAGGTTTCGAATGGACCGAGCTTCCAGCCATAACCCCAGCGGATGGCGAAGTCGACGTCGCGCGCGGTATCGGCGATATCAGCCAAGTGATAGGCGGTGTAGTGGAACAGATCGCGGAACGTCGCCCACAGGAACTGCGCCTGCGGATCGCTCGATGCGCGCAGCTTGCCGAACTTCTCGGCCGGGTCCTTGATGGCGAGGATGGCGGCGACTTCGTCCGAGGCTTTCTGTTCGGATGCGCGATAGTCGCGCTTGGCGACATCCAATACGACGATGTCCTTGCCGGCCTTCTTGTAGAAACCGGCACCGGTTTTCTGGCCCAGCGCGCCTTGCTCGATCAGGCCGCTCAACCACACCGGTGGCTTGAAGTATTCGTGCCACGGATCATCGGCCAGCGTATCGGCCATGGTCTTGATCACGTGCGCCATGGTGTCCAGGCCGACCACGTCGGCGGTGCGGTAGGTGGCGCTCTTGGGACGGCCGACGGCGGGGCCGGTCAGCGCATCGACCACGTCGAAGCCGAGCTTGAACTGCTCGGTATGATGCATGGTGGCCAGCATCGAGAACACGCCGATGCGGTTGCCGATGAAGTTCGGCGTGTCCTTCGCGTACACCACGCCCTTGCCGACCGTGGTAGTGAGGAACGCTTCCAGGCCGGCGAGCACGTTGGCGTCGGTAAGCCGGGTCGGGATCAGTTCCACCAGATGCATGTAGCGCGGCGGATTGAAGAAATGCACGCCGGTGAAGCGGTGGCGCATCTCTTCCGGCAGCGCTTCGGCCAGGCCGTTGATGGAAAGGCCCGAGGTATTGCTGGCCAGCACGGCGGTGGCCGACACGTGCGGAGCGATCTTCTTATACAGATCCAGCTTCCAGTCCATCCGCTCGGCGATCGCCTCGATCACCAGGTCCACGTCCTTGAGCTTGTCCAGGTCTTCCTCGTAGTTGGCCGGGATGATCGCGGCGGCGCGGTTGCCGTCGGCCAGCGGAGCGGGGGAGAGCTTCTTGAGGTTCTCGATGGCTTTCAGCGCAATGCCGCTCTTGGGGCCTTCTTTCGCCGGCAGGTCGAACAGCACCGTTTCGACGTCGGCATTGGTCAGGTGCGCGGCAATCTGCGCGCCCATCACGCCGGCGCCCAGCACTGCGGCCTTGCGGATGCGCAGGGCGGACTGGGCCTGGGTCGGGCGATCCGAATACGTTCGGGTTGAGTCGTTCATAGGCTTCTCCGTAGTACGAATGCGTAACGAAAGGCTGGCCGCGGGAGGCGAGGCCTCCCGGCGGCGGAAACTCAGGGGGCGCGCAGGCCGGCGGCGGCGAAGCGGATCAGGTGCTCGGCGGTCTGTTCGCGGTGGATCACTTCGCTGACGTCGCTCTTGCGCTGGATGATGCCGAAGCCCGACATGGCATGGGTCAGGGCGCCGGTGACCAGGTCGATGCGCCAGTACAGCTCTTCCTTGCTGAGGTTGGGCAGCAAGCGGGCGAACTCGGCGGTGAACTGCCGCATCACGTGGCCATAGTTCTCGGACAGGAACTTGCGCAGGCTGTCGTCGTGCTCGGCGAAGGCGCGGGCCAGCACGCGCATGAACAGGCCGCCGCCGCCATCGTGGGACAGGTCCAGGGCAGGGCGGATAAAGGCGGAGAGCACGTCCTCCAGCGTCGTTTCCGGCTGTGCGGAAATCTGCTTCAGGGCGGCCAGGCGGCGCGCGTTGAGCTGGTCCAGGCGGCGCTTGAAGACCTGCTCAACCAAATGGTCCTTCGAGCCGAAATGGTAATTGACGGCGGCCAGGTTCACGCCCGCGGCGGAGGTGAGCTGGCGCAGCGAGGCGGCCTCGAATCCCCGCTGGGCAAACAACGCCTCGGCCGCCGTCAGGATGCGTTCCTTGGTAGAAGCGGAGCTGTTCATGGGCACGCCTGTCGCAGGGAATCAAACGATCGTTTGAGGATACGCGCGGCGCGCCGGAGCAGTCAAACAGTCGTTTGGGAGGCGCTCGGATCGGGGTTGCTTATGGGCTAGAATCTGTCAAACTTTCGTGAGCTAAATCCGCATTCCGATACGGGTTTAGTTCTATCTTCCCTTCTGACGGCTGTCCCGTCAGGCCGCCCGTTCAACCCGTCCGCATAACCCGGAGCAGATTCGCATGGCGCTGGAGCGCACCCTTTCCATCATCAAACCCGATGCCGTCGCCAAGAATGTTGTCGGTGAAATCTACGCACGCTTCGAAAAAGCTGGCCTTAAAGTCGTTGCCGCAAAGATGAAGCATCTTTCGCGCAAAGAAGCGGAAGGTTTCTACGCCGTGCACCGCGAGCGTCCGTTCTTCAACGCGCTGGTGGAATTCATGATCTCCGGCCCGGTGATGATCCAGGTGCTGCAAGGCGAGAATGCCGTGCTGAAGCATCGCGAACTGATGGGCGCGACCAATCCGAAGGAAGCGGCCAAGGGCACCATCCGCGCCGACTTCGCCGAGTCGATCGATGCCAACGCCGTGCACGGTTCGGATGCTGCCGAAACCGCCGCCGTTGAAATCGCTTATTTCTTCGCGGAAACCGAAGTGTTCCCGCGCTAACAGAACCAACGCACGTGAATCAGGTGGAAAAAGTCAATCTGCTCGATTTCGATCGCCAAGGGCTGCGTGAATTTTTCGCGCAGCTCGGCGAAAAGCCGTATCGCGCCGAGCAGGTGATGAAGTGGATTTATCACCGCCTGGAAAGCAATTTCGAAAACATGACCGACGTGGGCAAGGCGCTGCGCACCAAGCTCGAAGCGTCGTGCTACATCGGTCCGCCCAACACGCTGTTCGATAAAGGCGCTGCCGACGGCACGCACAAATGGCTGCTGGGCATGGATGGCGGCAACGCCGTCGAAGCGGTCTACATCCCGGAGCCCACCCGCGGCACGCTGTGCGTGTCCTCGCAGGTGGGCTGTGGTTTGAACTGTCAGTTCTGCTCCACCGCCACGCAGGGCTTCAACCGCAACCTCGCCACGTCCGAGATCATCGGCCAGATGTGGGTGGCGGCGAAGCATCTGGGCAACGTCACGCACCAGAACCGCCGCATCACCAACGTGGTGATGATGGGCATGGGCGAACCGCTGCTCAACTTCGACAACGTCGTCAAGGCGATGAGCCTGATGCGCGATGACCTCGGTTTCGGCCTCGCCTCCAAGCGCGTCACGCTGTCCACCGCGGGCCTGGTGCCGATGATCGACAAGCTGTCCGAAAGCATCGACGTCTCGCTGGCCGTATCGCTGCATGCTGCGAACGATGAGCTACGCACCGAACTGGTGCCGCTCAACAAGCGCTTCCCGATTGCCGAACTGATCGCGGCGTGTCAGCGCTGGATCGCGCGCAAGCCGCGCACCTCGATCACCTTTGAATACACGCTGATGAAAGGCGTGAACGATCAGCCCGAGCACGCACGCCAGTTGATCAAGCTGATGCGCAAGCTGCCGACCTGCAAGGTCAATCTGATTCCGTTCAATCCTTTCCCCGGCACGCGTTTCGAGCGCTCCGACGCGGACACCATCCGCGCCTTCCAGACGCAGTTGCTCAATGCCAACATTCTCACCATGTTGCGCCGTACGCGCGGCGACGACATCGATGCTGCCTGCGGGCAGCTGAAAGGACAGGTGCTGGACCGCACGCGTCGCCAGGCCGAATTCCGCAAGCGTTTGGACGAGGGAACAGCCCATGCGGCGTAATCGCATTTTGCTCGGCATCGGCATGATGGCGCTGCTGGCAGGCTGCCATCGCGGAATGACGGCACCGAACCCGCCGCCGCAGCCTTCGCTGCCCGAGCAGAGCAAGGCGGAGAAAGCGCAGAACGCCGCCGACGTGCATACCCGTCTGGCGCAACACTACATCGAAATCGGCAACCTCCAGGGTGCGCTGGAAAAGATCAAGATCGCCGTTACGGAAGATCCGCAATTCGTGCCGGCGCAAACGGTGATGGCGTATATCTACGAGCGCATCAACGACATGCCCAATGCGGAGGCTCACTACCGCCGGGCGGTGGAGCTGCAGCCGGACAAGGGCGACACCAACAACAACCTCGGGCAGTTCCTGTGCCGCATCGGCAAGACACAGGCCGCCTTGCCGTACTTCACCAAGGCGCTGGCCGATCCGTTCTACAAGACGCCGGACATGGCCTGGACCAACGAGGGCATCTGCCAGTTGCAAGCCGGCGATCGCGCCGGCGCCGAGGCCAGCCTGCGCAAGGCGGTGCAGCTCAACCCGAACAACGCCAACGCGCTGCTGCAGCTCGCGCACGTGCTTTATCTCAACCAGGATTACTTCCGCGCCAGCGCGTTCCTGCAACGCCTCGACGGGCTGGGGCAATTCAACGCCGACTCGTTGAAGCTCGGCTACGACATCGAATCTCGCTTGGGCAACAAGGATGCCGCCCAGAACTACAGCAAACGGCTGCTTAGCCAGTTCCCGGATTCGGAACAGGCGCAGGCCCTCAATCAATCCGTACGCCCATGATTTCCGAGCAGTCCAATCCGGCAGCGCATGAGGAAGCCTCTTCCGAAGCACCCGCCACGACCGCAGCGAACATGGAACAGAGCGCTGCCGAATTCCGCTTCAACGATGCTCCCGGTTTTGGATCGCGCCTGCGCGCGGCCCGCGAAGCACGTGGCCTGGATCTGGAAACCTGCGGCCACGCACTGCATCTGCCGGTGCGCGTGCTGCGGCAACTGGAAGGCAACGACTTCGACGGCATCGACTATCAGGTCTACCTCGGCGGCTATCTGCGCAAGTACGGCAGCTACCTGGGCGTGGAGGAAAGCGAGATCGAAGCGGCGATCGCCAAGTCCAGGCCGGCCCAGCCCAAGCTGGTGGCCACCGGCGGCGTGTCGCACTCGCGCTACCTGCTGGATCAATACGCCAAGGCCGCTACCTACGTGGTGCTGACGCTGGTGATCGCCGTGCCGACGGTGTGGCTGGGCATGCGCGGCACGCTGTCGCGCGACATGAGCCGCTTGGCGCCGCTCGATGCCGCACCGGTGGCGCAGCAGGATGCGCCGCCGCCGGCAGCGTCGAGCAGTGTCGCCAAGGCCGTGGCCGGTGCGCCGGTACTCGCGCAAACCACCGGGCCCGTTTCAGCGCCCGCCGCCGCGGCGTCCGCACCGCATGCGGCGGCGACGCAGCCGTTGCTGGCCTCGATGGTGCCGGTACCCAATCTCGATACCGACGTGGCGATCACGCCGCCGCCATCCAGCACTGCACCTGCAGCGCCGGTCGGCGCCGGCGCGCATAGCCTCACGCTCGAGCTGCCCAACGCCAGTTGGGTGGAAGTGATCGGCAAGGACGGCTCCCGTCTGGAATACGGCCTGCTGCCGGCCGGCACCAGCAAGACCTTCCGCAGCGACCAGCCGCTGGAAGTGCGGCTCGGCAATGCGACCGGAGCGCAGGTGAGCATCGACGGGCAACCGGTGACGCTCGATCCGTACCGCCGTTCCAACATCGCGCATTTCCGGGTCGAGATTCAGGACGGCAAGGCCACGCCCGCGGGCGCCTGAAGCTTTGGCGTGCCGCAACGGGCGGGCTCGGTAGTCTTCGCCCCCCTTCGATCGGTTATGCTTGCGCATTGCCCGCCCCGCGGATGGGCAATGCCGGCTGCCGCCGGACAGCGG
Organism: uncultured Dyella sp.; assembly: GCA_966430775.1. GTDB lineage: Bacteria > Pseudomonadota > Gammaproteobacteria > Xanthomonadales > Rhodanobacteraceae > Dyella_B. The sequence continues at coordinate 37,814 of CBJMMB010000017.1, forward strand.
CGGCACTCGAACGCCTTTTCTGACGCCTGGCGGCGTTTCTTTGCGATACGGTGATTGCATGGCATTCAATGCTTACGACGACTACGAACAGAGCGAACGCGTACAAAAATGGCTGCGGCAGAATGGCCTGTCGATCGCTGTGGGTGTCGTCATCGGCCTGATCGCCATCTTCGGTTACCAGCAGTGGCGCAACCATCGCGTCGGCCACCAGATGCTGGCTTCCGGCCTCTACCAGCAATTGCAGGGCGTGATCGATAGCGGCAACAGCAACGCCGTGGACGTCATCACGCAGCAGCTGATGAAGGATTACGCCGACACCCCGTACGCGCTGTTCGCGGTCAGCGAGCGTGCGCGCCGGCAGGTGGAAGACAAGCAGTTCGACAAGGCGCTCGATTCGCTCGCCTGGGCGGAAAAGAATGCCACCAGCCCGGAGCTGAAGGCGCTGGTGGAACTGCGCATCGCGCACGTGCAACTGGCCAAGGGCAATGCCCAGGAAGCGCTGAACGCGCTGGACCGCATGCCGGCCAACAGCTACGCCATCGAAAGCCAGGAACTACGCGGCGATGCGCTGGTCAAGCTGGGACGGCGTGACGACGCGCTCAAGGCCTACCAGGCCTCGGTGAGCGCGATGGGTGCGCACGCATCGCAGGACAACGAAGTGCAAATGAAAATCGACGATCTGGCCACGGCCGGGAAGCAGGGTGCATGAAACGTTTTTGGCTGATCGTGGTGACCGGTTCGCTGGTGGCATTGGCGGGCTGTCATTCCTTCAAGAAAGAAAACATCCAGCCGCCGACGCCGCTGGCCAAGGATTTCAAGCCGACCGTGCAGGTCACGCGCGTATGGAAGGATCGTGTCGGCCATGGCGCCGGCGTGAGCGGCGTGCGCATGGAACCGACCGTGGTCGACGGCGTGCTGTATGCCGCCAGCACCGACGGTGTGGTCGCCGCCTATGACGCCAATACCGGCAAGAACCTGTGGAAACAGAAGAGCCGCACGCACGGCTGGTTCGGCTGGGGCGACAAGAAGCGCAAAGACGCGTTCTATGCCGGCGGTCCGGCGGTGGCGGGCGATCTGCTCGCCATCGGCACGCTCGATGGCCACGTCTACGGCTTGAGTTCCAAGGACGGCAGCCAGCGCTGGGTCGCGACGCTGCCGTCGGAAGTGATCGATTCGCCCGTCATTGCCGGCGGGCTGGTGATCGTGCGCACCCAGGACGGCCGCGTGTATGGCCTGGACAGCAACACCGGCGAGCGTCGCTGGGTGAACGACCAGGGCAACGTGCCGCTGCTCAGCCTGCGCGGCAACGGCCCGCTGCTGGTCACCAACGGCGTGGTGTTCCTCGGCAGTGATGACGGCAAGCTGATGGCGTTGCGCCAGGACAACGGCGACAAGCTGTGGGAACAGAAACTGGCCACCGGCGAAGGCCGCACCGATATCGATCGCATGAGCGACGCCGACGGCGCCATCGTGATCGACGGCAGCACGCTCTACGCCTCGGCCTACCACGGCAGCCTCACCGCCGTGGACGGACCCAGCGGCCGCCCGCTGTGGGCGCGCCCGTTCTCCACCTATACCTCGCTGGCGCTCACCGGCAACAGCCTGTTCGGCGTCAACACCGATTCGCAGGTGTGGGCGTTCGACAAGAGCAGCGGCGCCGACATGTGGAAGAACGACGAGCTGAAATATCGCTGGCTGAGTGCGCCGGCGGTGCAGGGCAACTACGTCGTGGTCGGCGATTCGGAAGGCTATGTGCACTGGCTGCAAACCGGTGATGGCGCGCTGGCCGGCCGCGAGCGCCTGTCCAAGAAAGCCATCCGCGCACAGCCGGTGGTGGCCGGTGACCTGGTGTACATCGAAGACGTGCAGGGCCACATCGCCGCCTATCGTCTCGGTGCGAAGTAATCACCGGAAACATGCTGCGTGCTGCCTGTCATCGCCCTGGTCGGTCGTCCCAACGTCGGTAAATCGACCCTGTACAACGCGCTGACGCGCAGCCGCGATGCCCTGGTGGCCGACATGCCGGGCGTCACGCGCGATCGCCACTACGGTGTCTGCCGCACCGGCGAACGTCCATTCGTCGTAGTCGACACCGGCGGCCTGTCCGGTGTCGAAGAAGGCATCGACGCGCTCACCGCGCAGCAGGTGCGCCTGGCCATCGACGAAGCCCAGGTACTGGTGTTCGTCGTCGATGCACGCGATGGCCTGCTGCCGCAGGATCGCAGCATCCTCGACGAGCTGCGCCGCAGCGGCAAACCGA
>CBJMMB010000018.1:0-39211 GCA_966430775.1 uncultured Dyella sp.
TGCCGCGCGCGAGGTAGTACTCCACGATGGTGAAGCCGTTGCTGAGCGTAAAGGCAAGCTGGCTGATCGGGTTGGCGCCGGCTTCGGCGATGTGGTAGCCGGAGATGGAGACCGAGTAGAAATTACGCACCTTGTGGTCGACGAAGTACTGCTGGATGTCGCCCATCATGCGCAGTGCGAATTCGGTACTGAAGATGCAGGTGTTTTGGGCCTGGTCTTCTTTGAGGATGTCGGCCTGCACGGTGCCGCGCACGGTTTGCAGGGTTTCTTCCTTGATGCGGGCGTAGGTTTCGGCGTCGACGAGTTGATCGCCGGTGACGCCGAGCAGATTCAAGCCGAGGCCTTCGTTGCCCTTGGGCAGATCACCCGAATACGTGGGGCGCTTTTTGCCGGCGAAGAGTTCGTCCATGCGCTTTTGCGCTTCGGCCCAGCGCGTGGCGTCGGACTTGAGGTATTTCTCTACGTTCTGGTCGATCGCGGTGTTCATGAACATCGCGAGGATGATCGGCGCGGGGCCGTTGATGGTCATGGATACGGAGCTGGTCGGCGCGCTGAGGTCGAAGCCGGAGTACAGCTTCTTCATGTCGTCGAGCGTGGCGATGTTGACGCCGGAGTTGCCGATCTTGCCGTAGATGTCCGGGCGCGGCGCGGGATCTTCGCCGTACAGGGTGACGGAGTCGAACGCGGTGGACAGGCGCGTGGCGGCGCCGCCCTGGCTCAGGTAATGGAAGCGGCGGTTGGTGCGCTCGGGCGTGCCTTCGCCGGCGAACATGCGGGTGGGGTCTTCGCCGGTGCGGCGATAGGGGTACACGCCGCCGGTGTATGGGTAGTGGCCGGGGAGGTTTTCGCGCATGAGGAAGCGCAGCTGGTCGCCCCAGTCTTTGGTCTTGGGTGGGGAGACTTTGGGGATTTTCTGGTGGCTGAGGGATACGCGGTAGTTGTCTACGCGGATCACCTTGTCGCGTACTTTGTATTCGTTGACGTCGTCGGTGACGGATTTGTAGAGCTTGGGCCAGTCGCGCAGGAGGTGCAGGGCTTCGTGGCTGAGTTCGCGTAGGGCGGCGTTGTAGCGTTGGCGGAGGACGAGGAGCGAGCGATCAACTACAAGCTCGTCATCCCGGCGAACGCCGGGATCCAGTGACTTTGTTTTTATGTCGTGCGCTTCGCGCGGCGTATTTGACTGGATTCCGGCGTTCGCCGGAATGACGTTGTTGGATTGTGTGGTTGGATGGAGATCGTCGTGTTCGTAGCGTTCCAGCGGGCGCGGCAATTTTGCATCGCCGAGTTCTTTCAGCGATTCGTAATAATGCTGCGCCTTGCTGGCGAATTCGGCTTCGCGTTCGATCTCGGCGTTGATGCCCCTGCCCTGCTCGGCGATTTCGGCGAGGTAACGCACGCGTGCGCCAGGGATCAGCACGGTGGCGCGCGGTTCTTTCAGCGAGACATCCAGGTTCGGCTTGAAATCGCAGTGCGTGGTGTCGATGGCGTGCTCGCCCTTGGCGGCGAGTTTGTCGCGCAGCAGGCGGCACAAGTTGGTGAACATCCAGGTGACGCCCGGATCGTTGAACTGGCTGGCGATGGTGGGATACACCGGCACGTCGTCGTCTTTCAGGGTGAAGGCGCTGCGGTTGCGCTTCCACTGCTTGCGCACGTCGCGCAGGGCGTCTTCGGCGCCGCGCTTGTCGAATTTGTTGAGTACTACCAGTTCGGCGAAATCGAGCATGTCGATTTTTTCGAGCTGGCTGGCGGCGCCGTAGTCGCTGGTCATCACGTAGACGGGGAAGTCGACCAGGTCGACGATTTCCGAATCGCTCTGGCCGATGCCGGCGGTTTCCACGATCACCAGATCATAGGGCTGGCTCTTGAGGAAGTTGATGCAGTCGTGCAGCACTTCGTTGGTGGCGGCGTTCTGGCGGCGCGTGGCCATGGAGCGCATATAGACGCGGTGGCTGCGCAGCGCGTTCATGCGGATGCGATCGCCCAGCAGGGCGCCACCGCTGCGGCGGCGCGTGGGATCCACGGCGAGTACGGCAATGCGCATGTCGGGGAAGGCGTGCAGGAAGCGCAGCAGTAGTTCGTCCACCACGGAGGATTTGCCGGCACCGCCGGTGCCGGTCATGCCGAGCACAGGCGTGTGCTTGCCGGCCAGCGACCATTCCTTGCGCAGGCGCGCGAGTTCGGCTTCGCTCAACTTGCTCTCTTCGATGGCCGAGAGCATGTGGCCGATGCTGATTTCATCGTCGATGTCGATCTTGGTCGGCACCACGGCGTCGTTCTGTTCGTGCTGGGCGGCGGCGTTGCCGGCGCGCTTCATCACGTCCTCGATCATCTCCACCAGGCCCAGCTTCATGCCATCGTTGGGGTGGTAGATGCGCTCCACGCCGTAGGCCTGCAGCTCGCGGATTTCCTCCGGGGTGATGGTGCCGCCGCCGCCGCCGAACACGCGGATGTGGGCGGCGCCGCGCTCCTTGAGCATGTCCACCATGTACTTGAAGTACTCGACGTGGCCACCCTGGTAAGAGGACAGCGCGATGGCGTCGGCGTCTTCCTGCAATGCAGCACGAACCACGTCTTCCACCGAGCGGTTATGGCCCAGGTGAATCACTTCCGCGCCCTGCGATTGAATGATGCGGCGCATGATATTGATGGCGGCATCGTGGCCATCGAACAGGCTGGCGGCAGTGACGAAGCGCAGCGGGCTGGTTTCGGCCTGCGCGGCGGTGGCAGGAACGTGCTTGGCGGGGGAACTCATGGGGACTCCGAGAACGGTATGTTCCAAGTGCAACTATTCTAATGGCCTTACCTGTTAAACGGGTGGAGTGGTGGTATTGAACATCCGGGCGTCGGGGATTGCACCCCAACCTACGGATACAAATTGCGTTGAGATTTGCTACAAAGCTTTCTCGAGACGGCGTTACTGGATGCAGCTTTCAGGAGGAATTCGTTATGCAATCGACCGTGGCTCAGGCAACCGCTCCGCGCCGCTTTCCGCGCTTGGCGATGTGGCACCAGATTCTTATTGCGATGATTCTCGGCTTGGCGGTCGGGCATTTCGTTGGCGAGCCGGCCAAGATGCTGGCACCACTGGGCGACATTTTCATGTCGCTGATCCGCATGTGCGTGATACCGGTGGTGTTCGTGTCGCTGGTGTGCGGCATCACGTCGCTTTCCGACATGGCGGCGATGCGGCGCATTGCGTGGAAGTCGATCGCGATCTATGCCGTGACAATGGCGATTGTGACGGTGCTGGCGATGGGCACGGCGATGCTGTTCAACGTCGGCGCGGGATTTGGTCTTACCGCGACAGCCGCCGGCGCACCGGCAGAACCGCCGCCGAGCATCAAGGATGCGTTGATAAGCGCGATCCCTTCCAATCCGTTCAAGGCGTTTGCCGAAGGCGCGCTGCTGCCGACGATCGTGTTTGCGATTTTCTTTGCGTTGGCGATCAATTTCGCGGGTGACGCGGCGGCGCCAGTGCGTAATTTCTTCAACAGCCTGTCCAGCGTGGTGTTCAAGCTGATCCATATGGTGCTGAAGTTTGCGCCGATCGGCGTGTTCGGGCTGATGGCGTATGTCACTGCGGATCACGGGTTTTCCGTGCTGGGCCATCTCGGCTCGCTGGTGGCGGTGAATTACGCGGTGATGCTGTTCTTTATGATCGTGATCTGCGGCGCGATGCTGATGCTGTGGCGCATTAATCCGCTGCCGTTTTTGCGGAAGATGATCCCGGTGCAGTTGTTTGCGTATTCCTCGGCCAGCAGTGCGGCGACCTTGCCGTTGAATCTGGAGAATACGCAGGAACGGTTGGGCGTGGACCCGCGCGTGTCGAGTTTTGTGTTGCCGCTGGGCTCCACGGTGAATATGGCGGGGCTGGCGTGTTATCTCGGCACGGTGACGATCTTTGCCAGCAATGCGTATGGCATCGAGCTTTCGTTTACGCAGTTGTTGACGGTGATGCTGACCACCACGCTGGCTTCGATCGGTGCGGCGGGTATTCCTGGCGCGGCGCTGGTGGTGATGGGGTTGGTGTTGTCGTCGGTAGGATTGCCGCTGGAGGTGATTGCGGTGATTGCGGCGGTGGATCGCTTGTTGGATATGTGTTGCACGTCGGCGAATGTGACGGGGGATTCAGTGACGGCGGTGGTGGTGGCGAAGTCGGAAGGGGTGTTGGATTTGGAGCGGTATAGGCGGGCGTGAATGTTATAGGCCGGGTTGTCCTTGCCCCATCGTCATTCCGGCGAAGGCCGGAATCCATGCTTCGTCAGGGCGATAGATTCCGGCCTTCGCCGGAATGACGGTGAGGAAATAGAGACGACGCGGTCGGATTGAACGCGTGGGCTACGCCAACCCAAACGGCAAATTCGGCGACGCCACCACGCGATCACCCACACTTTCACCACGCACAAACGCCAACGTCGCATCGATCACTTCCGCCGCATCCAGAATGCGGTGATGTCCCAAGCCTTGCGTGGTCAGCAAACGCGCACCGGGCCAGAACCGCGCATAGCGTTCGCCCTCTTCCCAAGGCACTTCGCGATCGTCCAGATCATGCACGATCAAGCCGGGCTGGCCGAGCGAAGGCACATGTTGATGCACCTGCAGATCGCGCGCATGCACACCGGTGCGGCGTGCGAACCAGGAAAGGAACGGTTCGCGCAGGTGATCGCCCAGGCGCACGAAACGGATGAAGCGATTGGCCGCGGCTTCGATATCGGCTGCCGGCGCAATCAACACCAGGCGCTGCGCATGCCAGCTTTCATCCTGCGCCAACGCGACTGCCGCGCCGCCCATGGAATGGCCGACCGCCAGCGCGGCATGGCCGAACTGCTTGCCTACCGTGCGCACGGTATGGATGAAATCCAGCAAGGTGCACAGGCTGCCGGTGCTGGCGCCGTGGCCGGGCTGATCGAAGCTCACCACGGCAAAGCCCTGCGCGCGCAGCTTCGCCACCCATGGCAGAAAACGCAGGCCGAAGCTGGACCAACCGTGCACCAGCAATGCATAGGGCTGCGTGGCAGGGTCGCCCCATACGTAGGTGGCGATGGATTCGTTGTTGATAGTGATTTGGCCGCGCTGCATGGCGTCGTCCGGCTGCGCGGCACGTGCGCGGCTGCGGCTGCTGGCGAACGGGGTGGCGAACAGGCGTGCTGCGCGATCCACCGTGCGTTGCGGCGCCAGCCTGCCGCCGACGGCGAATCCGATGCGGACCGCGCCAAGCTTGAAACCGGAGCGGGAGGAACGGCGGCGTGGGTTTGCAGTCTGGCGGGTCATGGCGTGCTCCTGGGGGTTCAGGGCTGGTAACTGGCAAACAGGCGATCGATGGCCGCATGCGCATGGCGGCTGGCTTGCTCGAAGCCGAACAAGCCCGCGTCGTGATGCAGGCCGAGCATCAAGGCGTAGATTTCGAAGGCGAGCAGATCCGGATCGAGATCGGCGCGCAGGTCGCCCACCTCCATCGCCAGGCGAATCGCGCGCGCCATTTCGCTGCGCCAGCTCGACTGCTGCTGCTTGACGCGGGTGCGCAACGGGCTGTCATCGCGGCCGTCGTATTCGGCCACGGCGCTGACCAGCACGCAGCCACTCTGGTGAATACGGCCCCATTCGAACCAGCGTTCGACCAGGGTGCGCAAGCGCTGCAGGCCGCGCGGCTGCTTGATGGCCGGGGCCATCACGAAATCGAAGAAGCGTTTGCCGGTGGCATCCAGCAGGGCCAGTTGCAGGTCTTCGCGGGAACCGAAGTGAGCGAATACGCCGCTCTTGGACATGCCTACGCCGAGCGCCAGGGCGCCGATGGAGAGGCCTTCCAGGCCATCCTGGCGGGCCAGTTCGTAGGCGTGTTCGAGGATCAGCTCGCGGGTGGCGGCGCCTTTGCCGGGGTGGGTGGTTGCGTTCATGGTCGGCAAAATAGCACGACCGTTCGTTTTATTTCCAGAGGTAGGTTGGGGTGCCAACCCCAACGTCGCCATCCATGTGCGGCCCGGATGTTGGGGTTTGCACCCCAACCTACGGAGAGCGGTTCGTCGCAAGTAATTCTGCTGCCACCTGAACCGCTCGCCGGCATCACGTCAACATCACCGCAAGGGCTCGCGTTTGCTGCACTGTCAGACGCCCATCGCGGGCCGCTTTCCAAGGAGAGACAGCATGATCAGCATGACCCGCAAACTGGCCCTTGTGGCAGGCATTGGCCTGGCGCTGGCCGGCGTGAGCTATACGCCGCCGGCGACGGCGCAGGTAAGTGTGGGCGTCGGCATCAATGTGGCGCCGCCCGCGCCGCGCTATGAGCGCATGCCGCCGGCGCGCCGAGGTTTCATCTGGTCGCAAGGCTATTGGCGCTGGGAACCGCGTGCGCATCGCTATGTATGGGTGCCTGGCACATGGGTTCGCGCACGCGCCGGCTATCGCTGGTATCCGGGCGTGTGGGTGCGCCGCGGGCCGAACTGGTATTGGCGCGATGGCTATTGGGGCCGTTGATCGCGCAACGTACACCTGCGCGCCATTCCACGATGGCGCGCAGTTCGCAGCGGCAGGACGCCACGTAACGTCGCATGTTGCACTGACCGGATCGACAGCCTTCGATCCACTATCTCTGGGGACTTTTCATGTCATTGCGTTTTGCATCCTTGCTCGCTCTTGCTGGCGTCACGGCGGTGATGACCGGTTGTGTGGTGGAACAGCCGCGCCCGCATCGCGTGGTGTATGTGCAGCAGCCTGCGCCGCCACCGCCGCCGCAAGTCGTGGAGATCGTCGCGCCGCAGCCGCCACCGGTGGAAGTGATCGAAGTACCGCCGCCGCCGCGTCCGGGTTATGTGTGGGCGCGCGGTCACTGGCATTGGGATGGCGCGCGCTATGTGGCCGTGCGCGGTCATTGGGAACCGGTGCATCCGGGCTATCACTACGTGCATCCGCATTGGGAGCAGCGTCCGGATGGGTGGCACTTCCATGTGGGCGTATGGGTTCAAGGATAAACAGCGTCTTCATATATACGAAACGCCCCGCACATGCGGGGCGTTTTCGTTGTGCGGTTTGCTGCGATGCGAAAGGCGCTGTCTACATCGCTCGTACTAAACTTATTTGGATAACTCGCCCGCCCCAGCCTTTCGCTGGGGTTTTGAGTTTCAGGCGTCAGGTCCTTGGCGGGGCCTTCGCTTTCACACCTCAGTGCCTTCCCCAGCACCGTCATACGTGGAGTCCAAGTTCCAATGATTTTCGAAACCATCGCTAAAACAGGCCACGAAGAAGTCGTCTTCTGCCACAACAAAGACGCTGGCCTGAAAGCCATCATTGCGATCCATAACACGGTGCTGGGCCCGGCACTGGGCGGCCTGCGCATGTGGCCCTACAAGTCCGAGCAAGATGCGGTGAACGACGTGCTGCGCCTGTCGCGCGGCATGACCTACAAGAACGCCGTGGCCGGCCTGAACCTGGGCGGCGGCAAGGCGGTGATCATCGGCGATCCGTCGAAAGACAAGTCCGAAGCGCTGTTCCGCGCCTTCGGCCGTTTCGTCAACTCGCTCAACGGCCGCTACATCACGGCCGAGGACGTGGGCATCGACGTGAACGACATGGAATACGTGTTCCGCGAAACCGAATATGTGACCGGCGTGCACCAGGTGCATGGTGGTTCGGGCGATCCGTCGCCGTTTACCGCCTACGGCACGCTGCAGGGCCTGATGGCTGCGCTCAACTTCAAGCACGGCAACGAAGACGTGGGCAAGTACAGCTACGCCGTGCAGGGCGCCGGCCACGTGGGCAGCGAATTCATCAAGCTGCTGCGCGAACAGGGCGCCAAGGTGTTCGTCACCGACATCAACAAGGATGCCGTGCAGCGCTGCGTGGACGAGCTGGGCTGCGAAGCCGTGGGCCTGGACGAAATCTACGACGTGGACGCCGACGTGTACTCGCCCTGCGCGCTGGGCGGCACGGTGAACGAGCAGACCATCGACCGTATCAAGGCCAAGATCATCTGCGGCGCGGCCAACAACCAGCTGGCCAACGACGCGATCGGCGACGAACTGCAACGCCGCGGTGTGCTGTACGCGCCGGACTACGCCGTGAACGCCGGCGGCGTGATGAACGTGTCGCTGGAAATCGACGGCTACAACCGCGAACGCGCCATGCGCATGATGCGCACCATCTATTACAACCTGGGCCGCATCTTCGAGATCAGCAAGACCGAAAACGTGCCCACCTACAAGGCCGCCGACCGCCTGGCCGAGGAGCGCATCGAGTCCATCGGCAAGATCAAGCTGCCGCACATGGGCAACGGCGCGCCGCGCTTTGCCGGTCGCATGCGCGGGCAGTAATAGTCGTTTCCTGTATCGGAAAACGCCGGTCCTTCGGGCCGGCGTTTTCTTTTGCCCTCGTAGGTTGGGGTGCAAACCCCAACATCGCCATGCCTATACGCCCGGATGCCGGGTTTGCACCCCAACCCACGGCGCCAGTCTCCAAACACCCGCCCGCGGCAGTTCTGCTAGACTTTTTCAGCGCAGGAAAAAGGGGAACCCGTTCCGCGGGTTAGGAACAATCGGTGTGCTTTCTTCAGGTCCGGAATTCTCCGGCTGCAGTGCGTTGGGCGCCTGCCGATAAGAACCTGAGCAAGCTATGCAGGGCTGCAGAACAGGCTGGTGTGTATGAACGCAATGTTGCAAACCGGGATCAGCGACGAGGACATCCTTTACAGGCTCAAGGATGTGCTGCATGAGACCTTCGAAATCGATCCTGCCCGGGTCACCCCCGACAGCCACCTGTTCACCGACCTGGAACTGGACAGCATCGACGCCGTCGACCTCGCCATCCAGGTGCAGGACATGACCGGCATGCGCATCAAGCCCGAGGATTTCAAGAACGTGCGCACCGTGGGCGACGTGGTCGCCACCGTGCGCATGCTGCTGACGCACTGACGCTAAGCGGAGCGCCCCCCATGCCGCATGCGCCGGGCGCGCCGGGAGCTTTCCACCCTTGCGCGCTGATTCCCATCTATAACCACAAAGACACCATCGCTGGCACAGTGCAGGCCTTGCGTGCGCATGGTTTGCCGGTGGTGATCGTGGACGACGGCAGCAATGAAGCCACCCGTTCGGTGCTCGATGGCCTGGCGGCGCCGAGTGTGCAAGTGCTGCGACTGGCGCAGAACAGCGGCAAAGGCCGCGCGATCACCGCCGGCATGCTGGCCGCGCGCGAGGCCGGTTACACGCATGCCCTGCAGATCGATGCGGACGGCCAGCACGACGTGGCCGACGTGCCGCGTTTCCTTGCCGAAGGCCGCGCCTGTCCGGATGCACTGGTATGCGGCCAGCCGATCTATGACGACAGCGTGCCGCGCGCGCGGCTGTATGGGCGTTACATCACGCATGTGTGCGTGTGGCTGGAGACGCTGTCGTTCATGCTGCGTGATTCGATGTGCGGCTACCGTCTGTACCCGCTGGAAGCGACGTGTGCCGAGATCGATCGCGCGCCCCTGCCCGCGCGCATGGATTTCGACACCGAGGCGGCGGTACGCCTGATCTGGCGCGGCGTGCCGGTACGCAATCTGCCGACCCGGGTGATATATCCGGAAAACGGGCTGTCCCATTTCCATATGCTGCATGACAACCTGCGGATTTCGGCGATGCATACCCGGTTGTTGCTGGGGATGCTGCCGCGGGCGCCGGGGTTGTTGTGGCGCAAGTGGAGCAAAAGGAACGTGGCATGCGTGGCGTGAGACGACATCTTCTCGACGTGTGCCCCTCTCCCTCCGGGAGAGGGGTTGGGGTGAGGGTGCGATCAGCGCGCGATCACCACGACTTGCGCCAGACGGCGATATCGCGCTCCGCCCGAACCCTCACCCGCCTGTCGGCACCCTCTCCCGGAGGGAGAGGGATTCGCTCAGGATGCATCTCACTTATCGTGCTGCTGCTCATCTGCTTCAACGCTCACGCGCAAAGCACCGACCTGCTCCACGCCATCCTCAACCAGCTAAGCCAACACACCGCCATCCGCGCCAACTTCACCCAGCAACGCCAAAGTCCCGCCCTCACCCAACCGCAAACCAGCAGCGGCCAACTGCTGTTTGTGACGGGCCACGGCATGCTCTGGCAAGTGCAACAGCCTTATCAGCAAACGCTTGCCTTGACCGGCACGCGCACCCTGCGCATCGACGCCGACGGCCGCATGCAGCCGATACGCAACGAGCGCGGCGTCAGCCAGATTTCGCAGATGCTGCAAGGCATGCTGACCGGTCAGCTCGATGACGTGACGCGCCAATTCGACGTGCATGCCGACGGCAGCGCCGTGCAATGGAACTTGCACTTCATGCCGAAACAATCGCGCGTGGCGCAGGTGCTGAAAGGTATCGAGCTCGATGGCGACAAATATCTGCAGCGCATCCGCATCGATATGCAGGACGGCACGCAAACTGATATCCAGATGAGCGACACCCGCGATGCCGGTTCGCTGAGCGCGCTGGAAAAACACGCGCTCGGATTGCCATGACGCAACGGAGCCTGTGGTTGCGCGCGGGTGGGTTTGCGGCGATGGCGCTGCTGCTTACCTTGCTCGGCGCGTGGCTGCTGTTCGGGCGTGGACGCCCGGCGATCCAGACCGACCTGCTGGCCATGCTGCCGGCGACGGAACGCAATCCACTGGCGGAGGTGGCGGCGCAGCGCCTCGCGCACGCCAATGGCGATCGCGTGATTCTGCTGGTGGCGAATGCCGATGACGATCACGCCAAGGCCGCAGCGCGCGAACTGGGACAGATGCTGGCCAAGGACAAGGTGTTCGCCTCCGTCACCGCCGAGTTGTCGCCGTTCGATCTGCAGCAATTCGTAACGCCGTATCTCGCGCATCGCTTCACGCTGCTGACGCAGGCCGATCGCCAGGCGCTCGCACAACCCGGTTACGACCCGCAGCAGGCGCTGGCTCAGCGTGTCAACGAACCCTTCGTCACCGGTATCGGCACGCGGCTGCAGGACGATCCCTTCGGCTGGCTGCAACACTGGCTGGAGCAGCAGCCATGGAGCCGCTCGCCGCTGCTGCCCGAGGATAACCTGCTGACCGCGCACCGCGATGACGGCAGCTATGTGCTGGTCACCGCCACGCTCGACGGTTCCTCCTATGACGATGTCGTGCAGCATCGCGCATTAAACGCGCTCGACCGGGCCGAACGCGCGATCGAGCACGATCATCCCGGCACGCACGTGCTGCGCACGGGCGCGCTGTTCTACGCGGCCGCCGCGCGCAGTGGCGCCGAGCGCGACGTGCATCGGGTGGGGCTGATTTCCACGCTCGGCATCGCCTTGTTGTTGCTGATCGTTTTTCGTTCGCCCGGGCCGCTGCTGCTGGCGTTTCTTTCCACCGCGATCGGCATCGTGACCGCAACGACGGTGAGCGTGCTGGTGTTCGGGCAGATCTATCTGCTGACGCTGGTGTTCGGCGCCGCCTTGCTGGGCGAGGCGGTGGATTATTCGATCCAGTACCTCACTGCGCGCGCCAATGCTGGTGATGCGTGGGAGCCGCGCCGCGGTTTGCGGCAGGTTCGTCCGGCCCTGCTGCTTGCGCTGGGTACGTCGCTGCTCGGTTATGCGTTGCTCGGGCTGGTGCCGTTTCCAGCGCTGCGCCAGATGGCGTGTTTCGCCATGGTGGGCATGGCCGCGGCATGTCTCAGCGTGTTCCTGTTGCTGCCTGCGTTGTTGCAGCGGCCGGCAAAACCCTTGTCTGCAGCTGCGGTGCGCGTTGCATCGTGGCTGCAACGGGTGATTGCGCCATTGTTGTCCGGATGGCGCGGCATGGCGCTCGCCGTGTTGGCCTTGCTGCTGGCCGCACCTGGTTGGTGGCAACTGCATCACGACGATGACGTGCACCTGTTGATTTCCCAGCCGGCCACGCTCGTCGCGCAGGAAAGGCAGATTCGCGATATCACCGGCCTTGGCAACGGCACACAGTTCTACTTGGTGCAAGGCGATAACCCGGAACAGATGCTGCAGCGGGAAGAAGCGCTGGAGCAGCGTCTGCAGGCGCTGGTCGATAAAGACCAGCTGCAAGGCTGGCTCGGCCTGGCCGGCATGGTGCCGTCGCTGCAGCGTCAGCAGGCCAATCAGACTTTGATCGCGCCGCTGTTCGCGCAACCGGATCGCATGCGCCAGTGGCTGCATGGCGCCGGTTTTCGAGATGCCGATATCGATCGCTTTATGCAGGCATGGCCCGGCACGCCGCTGCGCTTGCAGGACTGGCTGAGCACGGCGGTCGCTACGCCGTTTCGCTATTTATGGATGGGCGACAACGCGCAACACGGCCCCGCTTCGCTGGTGTTGCCGCAAGGGGATGCGTCGAGCGATCTGCTGCAGCAGGCAGCGAAAGACTTGCCCGGCGTAACGCTGGTGGACAAAGCGGCCGGCGTATCGGAGTTGTTCGGCCGCTATCGGCGTTATGCCAGCCTCTGGCTGCTTGCGGCGATCCTGCTGATCGTGCCGGTGTTCGGCCTGCGTTACGGCTGGCGCCACGTGCCGCGCGTGCTGGCGCCGCCGGTGCTCGGCATCGGCTTTACGCTGGCGGTGCTGGGTTATCTGCATCATCCGCTTACGCTGTTCCATTGGATGGCGTTGATGCTGGTGCTCGGCGTGGGCGCGAATTACGCGGTGTTCCTGCGCGAAGGCGAGCCGCATGTCACGCATCGTTCCGGCGCGGTGTATGCGAGCGTGCTGCTTTCGGCGATCACCGCGCTGCTGTCGTTCGGCCTGCTGGCGTGGAGTTCGATGCCGGCGCTGGAAGATTTCGGTCTTACGCTATTGCTCGGCATCGGCTTTACCGCCTTGCTGGTACCTGCCAGCACCACCTTGAATTTTTCTTCCGCACGGAGCACACGCCGATGAAGCGCGTCGTCATCACCGGCATGGGCGGCATCACGCCGCTGGGACACGATTGGTCCTCCATCGAACCGCGCCTGCGCGCAGGCCGCAACGCCGTGCGTCGGATGCCGGAGTGGGATTTCTTTGAATCCTTGAACAGCCGACTCGGCTGCCCGGTCGATGATTTCCAGATACCCGACTGGCCGCGCAAGCATTTGCGTTCGATGGGTCGCGTCGCACAACTGGCCGTGGCGGCAAGCGAACGCGCCTTGCGCGATGCCGGCTTGCTCGATGATGCCAGCATCAGCGACGGGCGCATGGGCGTGGCGTATGGCTCATCCGGCGGCAGCGTGGAACCGGTGCGCGTAATGGGCCGCATGCTGGAAACCGGTTCCATGCAGGGCGTAACCGCCACCAGCTATGTGCAGATGATGGCGCACACCACCGCAGTAAACGTCGGCGTGTTCTTCGGCTTGAAAGGGCGCATTTTGCCGACGTCGAGCGCATGCACCTCCGGCAGCCAGGCGATCGGCTACGGCTACGAGACCATCCAGCAAGGCAAGCAGAAACTGATGCTGTGCGGCGGCGCGGAGGAACTGTCCGGCCCCGGCGTAGCCGTGTTCGACACGCTGTTCGCCACCAGCACGCGCAACGATGAAGCCGCGCTCACGCCGCGCCCCTTCGATCGCGCGCGCGACGGCCTGGTGGCGGGCGAAGGCGCCGCCACGCTGGTGCTGGAGGAATACGAACACGCCCGCGCACGCGGCGCGCGCATCTATGCGGAAATCGTCGGCTTCGGCTGCAACTCCGACGGCAACCACATCACCCAGCCCACCAGCGAAACCATGGCCACCGCGATGCAGCTCGCGTTGCAGGATGCGCAACTGTCGGCCGATGCAATCGGCTACGTGAGCGCACACGGCACCGCCACCGATCGCGGCGATATCGCCGAAAGCCACGCTACGGCGCAGGTGCTCGGCCAGCGCGTGCCGGTCAGTTCGATGAAGAGCTATGTTGGGCATACGCTGGGGGCGTGCGGCGCGCTGGAATCATGGTGGGCGGTGCAGATGATGCGCGAGGGCTGGTTTGCGCCGACGGTGAATCTGAGCGAGCCGGATGCGTCGTGTGCGGAGCTGGATTACATCGTGGGTGCGGGGCGTGCGCTGAAGGCAGAGTATGTGATGAACAACAACTTTGCGTTTGGTGGGATCAATACGTCGTTGGTGTTCAAGGCGCTGGGTTGATGCGTACGAAAATGTCCATCTCTCCTCACCGTCATTCCGGCGAACGCCGGAATCCAGTATCAATGTGCCGTGCGAAGCACACCGAACCTTTTTATATCGTGTGCTTCGCACGTCATTCTCCACTGGATTCCTCGCTCCTCAAAGCCGAGCACATCCATGTGCTCTCCCCGCGTGCCGGCGTTCGCCGGAATGACGATGGGGCAAGATTGCGGCGATCGGTGGCCTGATGGATTTCCGTATCCACCAACTGCATGCCTGGGCTCCCAGCCTCGACACAGATGAAGCCTGGCACACATGGGCCCATCACCCCGTTCGCGTCCCCGACCACAACGAACAACCCAGCTGCGATTTCCTCCCGGCCATGCAACGCCGCCGCCTCAGCCGCCTGGCGCGCATGACCATGCACGTCGCCTGGCCGCTGTGCGGCGAAGGCGAACAACTGCCGTTCGTGTTCGCCTCCCGCCACGGCGAAACGCCGCGCACGTTCGCCTTGCTTGGCGAAGTGGCCGATGGGCAACCGCTGTCGCCGACACAGTTCGGCTTGTCGGTGCACAACGCCATCGCCGGCCAGTGGTCGATCCTGCGCGGCCAGCACGGCGAGTCGGTGGCGATCGCCGGCGAAGCCGATACCTTCGAACACGCGATGGTGGAAGCGGCGGCCTTGCTGGGCGATGGGGCCAAGGCCGTGCTGGTGGTGATCGCGGAGGAACGCCCGCCGGCCGCCTACGATGGCTGGATCGACGATGTACCGTTTTCGTATGCTGTGGCGCTGAAAGTGGGGAATATCGAATCAGCGGATGACGCACCGACCAGCGCACGCTGGCAATTGCGTCTGGAACCGCATACCGGCACACCTACCTCAGGCGCTTGGCCGCATGCCTTGAACTTCATGCGCGCCCTGCATACCGGCGAAAGCAGGCTCGAACATGCATGGAAGACACGTCGATGGATCTGGCAGCGCAACCCGTAACGCGATCCGGCTTCGGCAATTATCTCTGGCGGCTGCTGGCCACCGGCGCCAGCTTCCTGTTGTTCGGGCTGGGTGGCTTGAGCTTGCGGCTGGTCGTGCTGCCGTTGCTCGGCCTGTTGCCGGGTGATGCGCTCGCACGCAGGCGTCGCGCGCGCATGGCGATCAGCAAGGCGTTCTACCTGCACGTGCAGTTCATGTATCGCAGCGGCGTGCTGGAATATGAGTTCCAGGGCGCCGATCGTCTTGGCCGGCCCGGGCAGATGGTGATCGCCAATCATCCCTCGCTGATCGACGTGGTGTTTCTGATCGCGCATATCCGCGACGCCAACTGTGTGGTGAAGCAAAGCCTGTGGCGCAATCCCTGCACGCGCGGGCCGGTGTGCCGCGCGCAGTACATCAGCAACAACGGCAGCCCGGAGATGCTCGAGCAGGCCGCCGACGCCTTGCGCGACGGGCAGACGCTGATCGTCTTTCCCGAAGGTACGCGCACCACGCCCAACCAGGCGCCCGTGTTCCATCGCGGCGCCGCGGCCATCGCCTTGCGCGGCGCCCGCGTGATCACGCCGGTGTTCATCACCGTCGAGCCCACCACGCTGACCAAGGCCGAGCCGTGGTATCGCATTCCGGAGCGGCGGGTGCGCGTCACCTTGCGCGCGGGCCAGGATATTTCGCCGGAGACATTCAATGCCGATGCGCCGCTGCCGATCGCTTCGCGACGTCTGAACGCGTACCTGCATTCCCTTTTCATGAAGGAGCTTTCGCCATGAATGCCCTGCAACAGGACATTGCGCAATTGATCATCGATACCTTGAATCTCGAGGACGTCACCGTCGAGGACATTCCGCCGGACCTGCCACTGTTCGGCGAAGGCCTGGGGCTGGATTCGGTGGATGCGCTGGAACTGGCGCTGGCCTTGCAGAAGCGCTACGACATCCGCATCGCCTCCGATTCGAAGGATGCGAGGCAGCACTTCACCACCGTCGCCACTCTCGCCGCGTTCGTGCAGGCACAGCAGGGCGCATGCGCAAGCTGACTTCCATCCTTTTACCCGTCACCGGGGTGCTCTACCCCTTCGTGGTGTATTTCGGCATGGATCGCGTGCCGCCGCCGATGTTCGCGCTGGTGCTGGGTGCGATCTGGTTGATCCGTGCGCCCAGCCTGCTGAAGGAGCCGGGCGGACGCTGGATGCTGACCGCCGCGCTGGTGTATTGCGCGCTGCTCGCCTTCAGCGGCGAGGCGGCCTTGCTGAGTTGGTATCCCACCCTGATCAGCGCCTTGCTGCTGTGCGCGTTCGGCCTCAGCCTGAAATTTGGCCCGCCGATCGTGGAGCGCATTGCCCGCGTGCGCGAGCCCGATCTGCCGGATGCCGCGATTCCCTACACGCGCAAGGTCACGTGGGCATGGGTGGGTTTCTTTGTATTCAACGGCGTGGTGTCGGCCGCGCTCACCTTATGGGCGCCGCTGGCGTGGTGGACGCTCTACAACGGCCTGCTGGTGTATTTCATCATGGGCGCGTTGTTCGCCGGCGAATGGCTGCTGCGCCGCCGTTTGCGGGGTACGGCGTGAACACGCCACGCCTCGATCCCGTGCTGCTCGGCAAACACGAGCACGACGGCACGTGGACGCTGCTGCTGCAAATACCACCCGATCTGGCCTATTTTTCCGGCCATTTTCCGCAGGCACCGGTGCTGCCCGGCGTGGTACAGGTCGCGTGGGCGCTTGGCTTTGCCGCGCAACGCTTCGGCACGCCCGTGCGCTGCCGCGTGATGGAGGCATTGAAGTTCCAGCGGCTGTTGCGCCCGGGCGATCGCGTGGATTTGACGCTACGCTACGACGCCGCACGCCATAAGGTGCACTTCGCTTATCGCCTCGACGATATCGCCTGTTCTTCCGGTCGGCTGGCATGGAGCGTCGAATCATGAGCGAACAACTGGTACAGGAACGCCACTGGTCCGCGCACAAGGAGCGCGGCAGCTTCGTGCTGATGTGGCTTACCGCCTTCAGCGTGCGCGTGTTCGGGCGTCGTTTGCTGGCGCCGGTGCTTTATCTGATCGTGCTGTATTTCTTTGTCTCGGCGCGCAGTGCGCGACGCAATATCCGGCAGTATCAAACCTATCTGGCCGAGTGGCGTGGCGATGACTCGCTGCGGCCTACGCTGAAAAGTGTGTTCGGCCAGTTCATCGCCTTTGCCGACAACCTGCTCGACCGGCTCGACGTATGGCGCGGCCGGCTGCGCTTCGAACAGGTGCAGTTGATCGACCCTTCCGGCGTGCGCGCTCGCCTGTTGCGCAGCCAGCACGGCGGGCGCGGCGAGATGCTGGTGGTGACGCATCTGGGCAATCCGGATGTGTGCCGTGCGATGGCGGAGCTGAGCGAACAGGTGCCGCTCAACGTCTTGGTGCACAACCGGCACGTGGCGCAATTCAATCGCCTGCTGGGTGAAGCCGGCGATCGCAGCATGCGGCTGATCCAGGTGACCGAGCTGGATACGGCGATGATGATGGATCTGTCGCAACGCCTGGAGCGTGGCGAATGGCTGGCGATCGCCGGCGATCGCGTACCGCTCAACGACGGCCGGTGCGTGTCGGTGGATTTTCTTGGGCATATGGCAGCTTTTCCACAAGGGCCATGGCTGATGGCCGGCCTGCTGCGTTGTCCGGTGAACCTGCTGTGTTGCCTGAAGGTGGATGGCCGTTACCGTATTTACCTGGATGCCTTCCTCGACCGCGCGCAATGGCAGCGCGGCCAGCGCGATGAAACCATTCGCGAATGGGTGCAACGCTATGCCGATCATCTGGCGCAGCAATGCTTGATCGCGCCCCAGCAATGGTTCAACTTTTACGCGTATTGGCAACCGCCCATGCACAAGGAGACCATCGATGCGCACTAGCGGCGTGTTGCACAAAGACGTGGAGATCCTGGTACCGTTCTTCGACGTCGATTCGATGAATGTCGTCTGGCACGGCCACTACGCGAAATACCTGGAAGTGGCGCGTTGCGCGCTGCTCGACGATATCGGCCACAACTACGAGCAGATGAAGGCGTCCGGCTACGCGTGGCCGGTGATCGATCTGCAATTGCGCTACGTGCAGGCGGCACGCTTCGGCCAGCGCCTAATTGTGCGCGCCGACCTGATCGAATGGCAGAACCGTTTGTTGATCCATTATCTGATACGCGATGCGGAGAGCCGCCAGCGCGTTACCCGCGCCAGCAGCGTGCAGGTGGCGGTGAATCTTGCCAGCGGCGAGATGCAACTCGAATCGCCGAAGGTTTTTATCGATGCGGTCGAACAGCGGCTGCGTGGCGCTCCCAAGCAATCTTCTTCCCTGTCCCCATGAATTACGCCAGCCCTACCTATATCGAAGAAACCCGCATCGGTTTCCATTTCCTGCGCACGCATACCTGGCAGCATCACGTATTGCGCGTGGCGATCAACGATCTGAAGCGACTGATCGGCGAACCGCTGCCGCAAGGCGGCACGCTGCTGGACGTGGGTTGCGGCCAGGGCAAGTCGTTCCGCCTGCTGCGCGATGCGTTCCACCCCGCGCGCCTGCTTGGCCTGGATGCCGATCCGCACAGCCTTTCGCTGGCCCAGGCCGAAGCCGCGCGCGAAGCGATGGCGGTGGAACTGCATAGCGCAGACTGCGCGCAGATTCCCTTGCCGGACCACAGTATCGACATCGTGTTCTGCCACCAGACCTTCCATCACCTGGTGGAACAGGAACGCGCGCTCGCCGAATTCTGGCGCGTGCTGAAACCGGGTGGGCTGTTGCTGTTTGCCGAATCCACCAAGGCGTATATCGATACCTGGGTGATCCGCTGGTTCTTCCGGCATCCGATGGAGGTGCAGAAGAGTGCGGAGGAATATCTGGAAATGCTGCGCTGGCAGGGCTTCGAGTTTGAGCCGCGGAATGTGTCGTTTCCGTATTTATGGTGGAGTCGCTCGAAGGATTTTGGATTGTTGGAGCGGTGGGGGTTGAAGGCCCCGCCTCCGCCGGGGCAGCGGGAGGAAACGCTGGTGAATGTGGCGGCGAGGAAGCCATGGACATGAAATACCTCCACCCTCACCGCGCCTTCTGCTCCCTCCCCTGCTTGCAGGGAAGGGCTGGGGTGGGGTTGCATGGGCTTGCCGCAAACGTGTGGACTTCACCCCACCCCAACCCTCCCCTACTGCACGTAGGGGAGGGAGCTGTTTGCGGCGAGAATGGGTAACTTGTCCATGAGCACTTACCTCAACGCCCTAGGTATCCTTTGTAACCTCGGCGCAGGCAAAGCCGCGGTGGCCGAAGTCTTGTTTGCGGGCGACGACCACGGCATCCGCCCCGAGCAGGGCTGGATTCCCCATCACCAGCCGCCACTCGGCAGCGTGCGCGCTGAACTGCCGCCGATACCCGCTGCATTACGCCACCGCGACAACCGCAACAACCGCCTGCTGTTCGCCGCCGCGCTGGAAATCGAATCAAACATCCGCGCCGCCATCGCGCGCTACGGACACGCGCGCATCGGCGTCGTGCTCGGCACCAGCACCACCGGTATCGAGGAAGCCACGCATGGCGTTGGCGCATATCGACGCGATGGCGCATGGCCCGCCGACTACTGCTACGCACATCAGGAACTCGGCGCGCCGGCTGAATTTGTCGCCGAGTGGCTGAACTTGTCCGGCCCTTGCTACAGCATCTCCACCGCCTGCACCTCGGGTGCACGTGCGTTGATGAGCGCGCAGCGACTGCTTCGCATCGGGCTGTGCGATGCCGTGCTGTGCGGCGGCGTCGATACCCTTTGCCGCCTGGCGATCAACGGTTTCCACGCATTGGAAGCGGTCGACTTGCAGCGTTGCGATCCGTTTTCCAGACATCGTCGCGGCATCAATATCGGCGAAGCGGCCGCGTTGTTTCTGATGACGCGGGAGCCCGGTCCCGTGCAACTGCTCGGCGGCGGCGCGAGTTCCGATGCATACCATATGTCCTCGCCCGATCCGCAAGGCGCCGGCGCGCGCAAGGCGATGCACGATGCACTGCTGCATGCCGGCCTCGACGCTGCGCAGATCGATTACATCAACCTGCACGGCACCGCGACCGAGCACAACGACAGCATGGAAAGCCAAGCGGTGGCGGCCATGTTCGGCAGCGCGGTGCCATGTTCGTCCACCAAATCGCTGACGGGCCACACGCTTGCAGCGGCGGGCGCGCTGGAAGCGGCGTTCTGCTGGTTGAGCTTGACCGACCAACGCGCAGAACGGCGCTTGCCGCCGCATATCTGGGATCACCAAGCCGATCCGGCATTGCCCACGCTGAACCTGATCGACGTCGGCAGTCACCTGCCAGCTGGCGGGCGGCGCTACCTGATGAGCAACTCGTTCGCCTTCGGCGGCAACAACGCGTCGCTGATCCTGGGAGATCCCGCATGACGTGGCCCGTCGCAGAGGTGGTGCCGCATGCGGGCGAGATGATCCTGCTCGATCGCATCGAGGCATGCGAAGCCGAGCATATTGTCTGCAGCCGGACTGTCCGGCCCGGCGACATGTTCGTGGATGCCGACGGCAGCCTGCCCGCTTGGGCGGGCGTGGAGTTGATGGCGCAAGCCATCGCCGCCTGGGCAGGCTGCCGCGCGCGTGCGGAACAGCGTCCGGTGCGGCTGGGATTTCTGCTCGGTACCCGGCACTACGCGTGCAACGTCGATGCATTTCCTGCCGGTAGCTGTTTGCGCGTGAAGACCGAACGCGAGTTCCATGACGAGCAAGGCATGGGCGTTTTCCATTGCCGTATCGAAGCCCCCGGTATTTATGCCGAAGCGCGCTTGAATGTCTACAGCCCGCGCGACGCCGATGCGTTTTACAAGCAAATCACTTAAGGAGACGCCGCATGGCTGATACGGTTCTGGTTACAGGCTCCAGCCGCGGCATCGGGCGCGCTATTGCGTTGCGGCTTGCGCAGGCCGGTTACGACATCGTCCTGCATTGCCGCAGCCGGCGCGAAGAAGCCGAGCAGGTGAGTGAAGCCATCCATGCGCTTGGGCGTAATGTGCGCATTCTGCAATTCGACGTGGCCGATCGTGCCGCCTGCGTGGCCGCACTTGAAGCAGATGTCGAAGCAAACGGCGCCTACTACGGTGTGGTCTGCAATGCCGGGCTGACGCGCGACGGCGCCTTCCCCGCGCTGAGCGATGAGGATTGGGATCAGGTATTGCGCACCAATCTGGATGGTTTCTATAACGTGCTGCATCCGATCATCATGCCGATGATTCGCCGCCGCCAGGCCGGGCGCATCGTGTGCATCACTTCGGTCTCCGGGTTGATCGGCAACCGCGGGCAAGTGAATTACAGCGCCTCCAAGGCGGGCGTGATCGGCGCGGCCAAGGCGCTGGCGGTGGAATTGGCCAAACGCAAGATCACCGTCAATTGCGTAGCGCCGGGCTTGATCGATACCGACATGACCAGCGACGACGTGCCGCTGGATGAAATTCTCAAGGTGATACCGATGCAACGCGCCGGGACCGCGGATGAAGTGGCTGCGGTGGTGCAATTCCTGATGAGCGCCGAGGCGAGCTATATCACGCGCCAGGTGCTGGCGGTGAATGGCGGATTGTGTTGAAAAAAAACGACTGGCACGTTCAAACATCTACAAGGAGACAGGGGTATGAAAGCAAGAGCACTCGTCGTGATCGCACTGTCGTTGGCTGTGCCCGGTATCGCGGCAGCCAAGGACCAGATCAAGCATTACCCATTCGCCAATGCCGTGGCCGAAGCGACCCAATCCGGCAAGCTGGATGGCACGGTGAAGTTCTATTTGCACGGCAATGATCCGCAAGGCCAGGTGGAAGTGGTCAAAAGTGACGTCAGCGTCAATCGCAAGACCAATGCATTTGGCAAGGCGGATCAGTCCACCTGCGATTGGGCGCTGCAATCGGCGTTGATCTCGCTGCAGGCAGAGGCCAAGGCCGCCGGCGCCAATGCGGTGGTCGATATCGTCAGTGATTACGGCGATGAATATAGCGACCCTGAGAAATACGAATGCCACGTGGGCTTTTTGATGTCCGGCGTGATCATGAAGGGCAAGCTGGCGAAGGTGCAATAACACACCGAAAAATCCGGTAGGTTGGGCTGAGGCGCAGCCGAACCCCAACGTTGCCATGTGCATCTCTAAGTTGGGGTCCGGCTCCGCCTCAGCCCAACCTACCGACCTCCCCGCCCTGATGCGCCGCGTCAGAGGCCATCTCCATCCCTGCGCTACAATTTCCCGGTCAAATCCCCTCCCTGGAGTTGTGCAATGCGCCCGTTCCCGCTCGGTGAAGAGATCGACCTGCTGCGCGAAAGCGTTTCCGCCTTCGCCGAAAAGGAGATCGCGCCGCGCGCCAACCATATCGATCACGACAATCTGTTTCCGCACGATCTATGGCGGAAGATGGGCGATATGGGCTTGCTCGGCATCACCGTGCCGGAGGAATACGGCGGCAGCGGCATGGGTTTCCTGGCGCATATGGTCGCGATGGAGGAAATCTCGCGCGCATCCGGTTCGGTGGGGCTTTCCTACGGCGCGCATTCCAATCTTTGCGTGCAGAACATTTTCCATAACGGCAACGAAGCGCAGCGCCGCAAATACATTCCCAAGCTTTGTACCGGCGAATACGTCGGCGCCCTGGCAATGAGCGAACCCGGTGCGGGTTCCGACGTGGTCGGTTCGATGACCTGCCGCGCCGAACAGCAGGGCGACGTGTGGGTGGCGAACGGTTCGAAGATGTGGATCACCAACGGCCCCGACGCGGACGTGCTGCTGGTCTACATGCGCACGGCGCCGCGCAACGCGGGCAGCCGCTGCATGACCGCCTTCATCGTCGAAAAAGGCATGAAGGGTTTCAGCACGGCGCAGAAGCTGGACAAGCTCGGCATGCGCGGCTCCAACACTTGCGAGCTGGTGTTCGACAACTGTGAGATTCCCGCCGAGAACATCGTCGGTGAAGTGAACGAAGGCGTGCGCGTGCTGATGAGCGGCCTGGATACCGAACGCCTGGTGCTTTCCGGCGGCCCGATTGGCTTGATGCAGGCCGCGCTGGACGTCGCCCTGCCCTACGTGCGCGAGCGCAAGCAATTCAATGCGCCGATCGGCACCTTCGGCATGATGCAAGCGAAGATCGCCGATATGTATACCAAGCTGCAAAGCTCGCGCGGTTTTGCCTACATGGTGGCGCAGGAATTCGATGCCGGTGTGAAATCACGCATCGATCCGGCGGCCTGCTTGCTCAACGCTTCGGAGAATGCGGTGAAGGTCGCGCTGGAAGCGATCCAGACACTCGGTGGCAACGGCTATATCAACGAATATCCCACCGGCCGTCTGCTGCGCGATGCGAAGTTGTATGAGATCGGTGCAGGCACCAATGAAATTCGTCGGATGCTGATCGGGCGTGAGTTGTTTCACGGCCGCGAATGATGCACTTGCCGCAATAACGTAGGTTGGGTTAGCGGAGCGTAACCCAACCTACGCAAGCCTTTCGCGAGATAGATGCTCAGAACATCAAGCTGTAATTCACGGTGCCCATCGTCGCGTGCTCATGCTGAGCGGTGTATTGGTCAGCACCGAACGACAACTGCGAGCGCGCCGAGAAACGCCAGTTCAACGACACACCGGCGACGCTGCCGTAGCGCGACAGCCCAATGCCATTGATCGGCATGAACTGTTGCAGCGCTGCGAAGCTGGCCGTCGGTACCACGCCGTGCATGGCGAACGCATCCTGCCACAGGAAATGGCCTTGCAGGCTGAGGCTGCTGCCGTCGGGCAACTTCCACTCGCGCGAACCACGAAAACCAAGACCTGCCTGCCAGCGCTGGATCGTCTGCGAGCCGGTGTTCAGGCCAAAGCCATCGCCACCCAGTTCGTTGAAACCATCGCGCGAGACATAGGCATATTGCAGGTTTGCGTATGGCGTGAACTTCCATTTGCCAGCATTGAAGCGATAACCGCTTTCGCTATAGGCCACGTCGTAAGTGCCATGACTGACACTGCCCACGCCGGCATATTGATTACCGAGCAGCAACTCGCGACGCGTGTTCTGCCAATCATTACCTACGCCGACACGGCCCATCGCATACCAGCTGCCCCGCACGACACCGCCATAGACCATGCCTTCCAGTGCGCGGCTATAGCCTTGATCGGCGCTTTGCTGCAAGTTGCCCAAGCCCTGGCTGTGGCTGATGGCATAACCCAGTACGGCGCCATTGCCGAGCATGCGATCGCCGCCCACCATGCTGCCGTTGAGCTGGAAGCCCAGGCTGTCATAGCCGCTGCGCGAGAAGCTACCCTGGTGACTCAAGCTCTGCGACCAGTTCTGGAACTTGTTTTCGCGCTGAAGCGCTTGTGGATTATCGAGGAGGCTGTCGAAACGATCGGATAGCGCACGCGTATCGGCGTCGATGGCTTCGAAGGTCATCGCAGCGCTGGCGGCGTACATCTGGCCGGAGAGGCTGTTCAACGATCGCTGCAATTCGGCAGTGCTCTGCGATTGCTGGATCGCGGCGGCGCCGCTGACGAAGCTGCTCGGCAGGGGCTGCGCATTCGATCCACCCTGGAGCGCGCTGTTGATCGCGTTGAATGCGCTCTGCACTTGCAGTGCAGCCGCATACGTAGCGGGGGAATAAGGCAGGCCAGTAATTTTGCTGAGATTGACCTGCTGCACGTTCAAATAGGCGTCCTGGTTGGTGTCGTAACCAATCGTCGCCTGCAAGGTTATGGAGGACGGCGTGCCCACTGTGGGGTTGAACGTACCAGTAAAACTTTTGCTACCCGACAACACGACGGTGTGCGAGTTGGTGACATAAGTCGAATCGGCGCCATACACGTAAAGCTGCGGACTGTTTTGCAGCGTGACGTTGCCGGTCACTTGCAGGGCCGAACCCAGCGGCACCGCCAGGCGGCCACCGTTTTGGATGTAATCGCCCGTCATGTTGAGATTGGTGCTACCGACTACCAGCGTACCTTGGCTGGTTACGTTGCCGGAAATGAGGGGAATCAGGCTGCCCGAGCCGCCATTGAATGCCAGCGTTCCTGAGGAGCCGATATTGACGTTGGAAACCAGCGAAGTGGTACTCAGCGTGCCACCATTGATGGTCGTTAGGTTCGCCGTTACCTCCGGCGAATTCACGCTGCCACCGCTCATCGTGAGGTTCGTATTCACGCCCAGCGAGGTGGTGGCGTTCAAGCTGCCGCCACTCACTACCGTGCTGTCGGCAAATATCGATCCGGCGTTGAGCGTACCGTTGGTTACGGTAACGGCGGAATTTGGACCGGACAGCAGCGAAACCGCATTCAATGTTCCGCCTTTGACCGTGGTGCTTCCGAGATAGGTGGAAGCCTTGGTCAAATTGAGCGTGCCGGGACCATCCAGGATCAGGCCACCCAAGCCGGAAATCGGATTGTTCCAGCTCGAAGTGCCGGTAAAGCCGACCTCGACATCGCCCCAATTGAATTGCTGCGGGCCATTCACTGCGGCCCCCACATTCAACGCGCCATAGCCGTAGGTGGGATTGGGTTGCGACCCGCCCAGCGGCGTGGCCGTACCAAGCAAGGTCTGACGCACCAGGTCATTCGAAAAATACGGATACGCCTGCCAGACCAACGCCGCTGCGCCGGACACGATGGGCGCAGCGAATGACGTGCCCTCGACGATGTAGTAAGCGGGATTGGTGGTGCTGGAGGTGGCGTTCTTGTCCACCACGATCACGTCTCCCGGCGCAGCTAGACAGTAGTTCATCGCGATGCCGCACTTGTTCGAATAACTGTCGAGCTGCGTAGGGTTGTTGCTGTTCAACGCCACCGCGACCAGCCAGCCTTTTTGCAGATTCGGATCGGATACGTAGCTCGGCAACGAAGCGATCGTGCTCGGGTTGGCCTGCGCGTCGTTGCCAGCCGCAAACACGACCAGTCCGCCGCTATTGACGAACGGTGCATAGGCGGCATCGAACGCCGAGTTGAGCGACGCATTGGTGGTATCCCAGGTAATCCCGCCCCAGGAATTGTTCATCACCTTTGCGCCGGCGCTGATCAGATCCGAATTGACCTGCTGAAAGAACTGCGCATCGCTGGTGGTCACCGTCGAAGGCGGGGTGGAACCGTTATCGTCCGACGCGTTATCGTCGATGATGCGCGCGGAAACGAGCGTGGATCCCGGTGCGATACCGCCTGGAAATCCTGCGAAGGACGCCCCGGCAGCGATCTCGGATACCCATGTGCCATGCCCGACTACGTCGTCCACCTTGGTGTTGTTGGTGCTGGGGTCGACGTAGATCAGCTCTTGCAATACGCGTCCGGATACGGTCGGGTTGGAACGCATGATGCCGCTATCGACCACACCGATCGTCACACCAGCCCCGGTATAGCCCAGATGCTGCGCCGTGTAAGCGTTCGTCAGCGAGAACTGCGCATCCGTGGGGGGCTGGGGGATGTTCGAACTTGGCGATGGTGTAGGCGCGGGGGCCGGTGGTGGAGTGGGCGACCTCACATTGCCGTTCCCTCCCCCGCCGCAAGCAGCCAGGCCCAACGCAAGACAAATCAACAGCGCGATTTCACGATGGCGCACGGCCCGCGTTTCCGTTGTCATATTCCTCACCCAGCGATAGACCTTCATCCCCAGACTGCATTGGAATGCCACTACTCCCCAATGCGGCATTACCCCATAGCTTATTCGTTTGATTTGTAAGATTGCGAGTGGGGCAAATGCACGGCGTTTCACGAAAAAAAGCACATTTGCTGCAAAGCATCGCGGACTGCGATAATTCGCAAATTCCTTCCCTGGCGCGACGCGCCCAAAAGCTCCCCCGGAGATCCCCATGTCGGACGTCAGCATTGTCATTGCCGGTGCCAAGCGCACTGCCATCGGCTCCTTCCTCGGCCAGTTCACCGGCGTACCCAGCCCCACGCTCGGCGCCACCGCGATCCGCGCGGCGCTGGAACAATCGGGCATCGCCGCCAAGGATGTGAGCGAAGTGATCATGGGCTGCGTGCTGCCGGCCAACCTCGGCCAGGCGCCCGCTCGCCAGGCCGCCTTGAACGCCGGACTGCCGCCCGCCACCGGCTGCACCACCGTCAACAAGGTGTGCGGTTCGGGCATGAAGGCGATCATGCTGGGCCATGACCTGATCAAGGCCGGTTCGGCCGGTGTGGTCGTGGCCGGCGGCATGGAGTCGATGACCAACGCGCCGCACATGGTCAACGCCCGCGGCGGCCTCCGCTATGGCGACGGCAAGCTGGTCGACCATATGGCGTGGGACGGCCTGACCAACCCTTATGACGGCAAGGCGATGGGCGTGTTCGGCGAGCTGTGCGCCGACAAATATCACTTCAGCCGCGAAGAACAGGATGCGTTCGCGATCGAATCGGTCAAGCGCTCCCAGGCGGCGCAGGCTTCGGGCGCCTTTGCCGACGAGATCGTGCCGGTGACCGTGGCTGGCAAGAAGGGCGACGTGCAGGTCGACACCGACGAGCAGCCCGGCCGCTCCGACATCAATAAGGTGCCCGCGCTCAAGCCGGCCTTCCGCAAGGAGAACGGCACCATCACCGCGGCGACTTCGTCCAGCATCTCCGACGGTGCGGCAGCCCTGATCCTGCTGTCGGCCGACGATGCCAAAGCGCGTGGCGTGAAGCCGCTGGCGCGCATTGTTGCCCATGCCACTCACTCGCAAGAGCCGGAGTGGTTCACCACCGCGCCGGTCGGGGCGATCACCAAGCTGCTCGACAAGGCCGGCTGGAAGGTGGCCGACGTCGATCTGTTCGAAGTCAACGAAGCCTTCGCCGTGGTGGCGATGGCGCCGATGCGCGAGCTGGGCGTTCCACACGACAAGCTCAACGTCAATGGTGGCGCCTGCGCACTTGGCCATCCGATCGGCGCCAGCGGCGCGCGCATCGTGGTGACCCTGCTCAATGCCCTGAAAACCCGCGGCTTGCGTCGTGGCGTTGCCGCGCTGTGCATCGGTGGCGGCGAGGCGACCGCCATCGCCGTGGAACGTTTGGACTAAGCAATGCGCTTGCTGATGCTGCCGGCCGGGGTGCCTACCCCAGCCCGGTTTAATGCGGCATAAAAGTTGTTTGTAGAAACCGGTAGCGCCGTAAACGTGAAAGCGCTATTAATAATCCGCCAATTGGCATTCCACGGCTAAGGAGATCCACCATGAAGTTCACGCGTACCCTTCTCGCCTCTGCGCTCGTCGCGCTGCTGGCGGCTTGCAGCAACGGCGCACAGGAAGGCGCGCAGGACGCACAGAAGTCGGCTGATCAGGCCCAGCAGGCAGCGACGCAAGCTGCTGACCAGGCTCAGAAGGCTGCCGCTGCTTCCACCGCTGCTGCCCCGGCAGCCGCTCCGGCTTCCACCGCTGCTGCTCCGGCTGCTGCTCCGGCTTCCACCGCCGCTGCCGCTCCGGCCTCCACCGCCCCGGCTGCTGCCGATGCGATGAAGAGCGCCGCCGCCAACGCTTCGGACGCTGCCAGCAAGGCTGCCGACGCTGCCAAGTCGGCCGCTTCCGCTGCGAAGGACGCCGCCAAGGACGCTTCGAAGGATCACTGATCCTTCTTCGTTCTGGTTGCATGAAACCGGCCGCCATCTGGCGGCCGGTTTTTTTATGGTCGCGTGCAACATGCGGAAGAACGGCACGCCCCGTTATCATCCGTGGTTTGCCCCGGCGATCTTCGCACGACCCCATGAGCGTCCTTACTTCGCAGATCGATCCCCGTTCTCCCGACTTCCAGGCCAGTAGCACCCAGCTGCGCAGCCTGGTGGATGACCTTCATCGCCAGCTTGCGCGCAGTGCCGAAGGCGGTGGCGCCAAGGCGCGCGACAAGCACACGGCGCGCGGCAAGCTGCTGCCGCGCGAACGCATCCGCGCCCTGCTCGATCCCGGCTCGCCCTTCCTGGAACTCTCCCCGCTCGCCGCGCACGGCATGTACGACGACGCGGCGCCGGCCGCCGGCATCATCACCGGCATCGGCCGCGTGCATGGCATCGAGGTGGTGGTCGTGGCCAACGACGCCACCGTCAAGGGCGGCACCTATTTCCCGATGACGGTGAAGAAGCATCTGCGCGCGCAGGAAGTCGCGCTGGAGAACCGCCTGCCGTGCATCTACCTGGTCGATTCCGGCGGCGCGTTCCTGCCCATGCAGGATGAGGTCTTCCCCGACAAGGAGCACTTCGGGCGCATCTTCTACAACCAGGCGCGCATGTCGGGCCTTGGCATTCCGCAGATCGCCGTGGTGATGGGCTCGTGCACCGCCGGCGGCGCCTACGTGCCGGCGATGAGCGACGAGACCATCATCGTGCGCGAGCAAGGCACGATCTTCCTCGGCGGCCCGCCGCTGGTGAAAGCGGCCACCGGCGAAGTGGTGGATGCCGAAGCACTCGGCGGTGCGGACGTGCATACCTCCACCTCCGGCGTGGCCGATCATTTTGCCGAGAACGACACGCATGCGCTGTCGATCGCGCGCGACATCGTCGCTAGTCTCAATCGCAGCAAGCCGATGCCGCTGGCCGTGCGCCCCAGCCTGGAGCCGCGCTATGCCGCCGAGGAACTGTACGGCGTGATTCCACAGGACACGCGCCGCCCGTTCGATATCCGCGAAGTGATCGCGCGCATCATCGACGGCTCCGAATTCCACGAGTTCAAGGCGCGCTACGGCAAGACGCTGGTGTGCGGCTTCGCGCATATCCATGGCTATCCGGTGGGCATCGTCGCCAACAACGGCATCCTGTTTTCCGAATCCGCGCTCAAGGGCGCGCATTTCATCGAACTGTGCAACCAGCGCAATGTGCCGCTGGTGTTCCTGCAGAACATCACCGGCTTCATGGTCGGCAAGAAATACGAGAACGCCGGCATCGCCAAGGACGGCGCCAAGATGGTCACCGCGGTGGCCTGCTCGCACGTGCCCAAGTTCACCGTGGTGATCGGCGGCAGCTTCGGCGCCGGCAATTACGCCATGTGCGGCCGCGCCTATGGCGCACGCTTCCTGTGGATGTGGCCGAACGCGCGCATCAGCGTGATGGGCGGCGAGCAGGCCGCCAGCGTGCTGGCCACGGTCAAGCGCGACGGCATGGAAGCGGCCGGCCAAAGCTGGAGCAGCGCGGACGAGGAAGCCTTCAAGGCGCCGATCCGCGACCAGTACGAACGCCAGGGCCATCCGTATTACGCTACCGCGCGGCTGTGGGACGATGGCATCATCGATCCGGCCGACACGCGCCGCGTGCTGGGGCTGGCGATTTCCGCTTCGTTGAATGCGCCGATCGAGCCGCAGCGGTATGGCGTGTTCCGCATGTAGCATGCGGCAATACGTAGGTTGGGGTGCAAACCCCAACGTCGTCATGTAGATGGCTATGTTGGGGTTTGCACCCCAACCTACGGGAAAGTATCGGATTGTTTTCAAGGAAGTACAGGGGCAAGAAACGCATGATCGTCGGCATCGATCTGGGCACCACGCATTCGCTGATCGGCCATTACGGCGAGGAAGGCCCGCAGCTTTTCCGCAATGCGCTGGGCGATTACCTCACGCCTTCCGTCATCAGCGTCGACGATGAAGGACATATGCTGGTCGGCGCCGCCGCACGCGATCGCCTGATCAGCCATCCGAACGCCAGCGTCGCGGCATTCAAACGCTGGATGGGCACCGCACGCGAAGTGCAGCTGGGCAAGCGCAGCTTCCGACCCGAGGAATTATCCGCGCTGGTGCTGCGCTCGCTGCTGGCCGATGCCGAAGCCGCGTTGGGCGAAAAAATACGGGAAGCCGTGATCAGCGTGCCGGCGTATTTCTCCGACGCGCAGCGCAAGGCCACGCGCGCCGCCGGCGAACTGGCCGGCATCAAGGTGGAGCGTTTGATCAACGAACCCACCGCTGCCGCCCTCGCCTACGGCCTGCAGGAACGCAAGGAAGGCAGCCGCTTCCTGATCTTCGACCTGGGCGGCGGCACCTTCGACGTATCGGTGCTGGAAATGTTCGAAGGTGTGGTCGAGGTGCATGCCAGCGCCGGTGACAATTACCTGGGCGGTGAGGATTTTCTCGACGCCCTGCAGAGCGCCTGCCTCGCCGACCTGAAACTGCGTGCGGATGATTTCTCGGCGGTGGAGCGCGGCCTGTTGCGGCGCCGCCTGGAGCTGGCCAAGCGTTCCTTGAGCCAGCAAGCGGAAACCAGCGTGGAATGCCAGGTCGGCAAGCACGACATCCATTGGCGCATCGACCAGGATCGCTTCCTGCAATTGGCCGAACCCCTGCTGCAACGCATGCGCATGCCGCTCGAACGCGCCTTGCGCGATGCACGCCTGCGTCCCGACCAGCTCGACGAAGTGGTACTGGTCGGCGGCGCCAGCCGCATGCCGCTGGTGTCGCGACTGATCGCGCGCATGTTCGGCAAGCTGCCGCTGCGCCACGTAAATCCGGACGAGGCCATCGCCTTGGGCGCCTGCGTCGCTTCCGGCCTGAAAAGCCGCAACGCCAAACTGGACGAAGTCATCCTCACGGATGTATGCCCCTACACGCTGGGCGTGGAGATCGGCGAACGCGACGCGCAAGGCCACGTACAAAACGGCTTGTTCTCGCCGATCATCCAGCGCAACAGCGTGGTGCCGATCAGCCGCGAAAGCAGCTACTACCCGCTGGCCGAACGGCAGACCAAGCTGAATTTAAAAATCTACCAGGGCGAAAACCCGATGGTGGAGAACAACATCAAGCTGGGCGAATTGGAAATCGCCCTCAACCCGACCCTGCCGATCCATGAGAACGAAGTGGTCGTGCGCTTCACCTACGACATCAATGGCGTGCTGCAGGTGGAAGCCACGCCCAAGGCCAGCGGTATTCGCCACGAACTGGTGCTGCAACAGAACCCCGGCATGCTCGACGATGCGGAAATCCGCGCACGACTGGTCGCGCTTTCGGAACTGAAGATCCATCCGCGCGCGAAGCAGGAAAACATCGCCCTGCTCGCGCGCGCCGAGCGCCTGTATGAAGAACATCTCTCCGCGCGGCAGACCTTGCAGCAATGGATCGGCCACTTCCGGCAGGTGCTGGAAACCCAGGACGAACGCCTGATCCAGGAACACCGGCAAAACTTCAGCCAGGCGCTGGATTCGCTGGAGGCGCACGTTTGAACTGGGCGTTCGAACTGCTGGGGCTGCGGCCGGATGCAGATGCAACCGACGTCAAGCGCGCCTATGCACGCCTGCTGCGCACGACGCGGCCGGATGAAGATGCAGAAGCGTTCCAGCGGCTGCATGCGGCGTACAAGACAGCCCTGGCGCACGCCAACCGAAAAGCCGACGCCAGCCCCGCTGCACCGATCAGCGCTCCGCAAGTCGAGGCAGAGCGACCATCACCCGCGCCCGTAGCATCACCCGTATCGCCGCCCTCGACACCGGCCCGTGCGCCGAACGTGAGCGTGCCCGCCGTTGCGATAGGCCCGCTGACCGGCGCGGTCATTCAAGCCGCGGTGGATGCCCAGAACGGCAATGCATTGCTGCGCTGGCTACAGAGCCGCGCCGAATTCTGGTCCATCCAGGTCAAGAGCCAGGCCGCGCAAGTGGTATTGCAACGCCTGTTCCAGCAACCGCAGGCGATATCTGCCGAATGCATGGATACGTTGCTGCAGTTCTTCGATCTCAACCACGTGCTGTCCGGTGTCAATCCGGTCACCTTACAAAGCTTGCGCATGCGGCAGCGGACCTTGTGGGAGCTGCTTCCGCAGAACCATCATGAGCTGGCGCGACGCGCCGGTCTCATGCGTAATGGCCGGCCCGATGTGCTACTGCTCAGAAAAAATCTTGCGCTGCTCGAACGCCCTTTGCATTGGATCCGCGCGACCCAGGCGGCCATGCAATCCGATCGCGCGCGTAGCTTGGCCAACCTGGTTCGCGTGTTGTCCAACAACGGCCGTATCGACGAACTGCCACCGACCATTGACCGGCCGCACGCGACGTTCTGGCTCCGCGCCGCAATACCTGGCGCGCAACTGACGCGTGAGCGCTTTATCCTCAACTCGTTGCGCGCAAGCTTATTCACGCTCATTACCGTGTTTGTGGTGGTGGGCGTTGGCGTGCTCAGCGCAGGTAGCGACGGCGTCAATTGGAGGGAGATAGCACGCGTATCGAGCGTTCTGGGCGGAAGCGTGCTCGGGCTATGGCTGCTGCTTGCCGGATGCTGGTGGTTCGATCAATGGCAAGGCCTGCCCGAAAGCGCGCCGACACGCTGGCCATGGCTGCGCCGGCTTGCCATCCCGGCGGTATGCGCATCGAGTCTTGCCGTATACAGCATCAATCAGGCAACGCTGACGCAACTGCTGATTTCGCTGTGTTTCATTTTCAGTATTCGTAAGCTTCGACGGTGGCTTGCCGATGCAGGCGGTATCGGCAAGCGCTTCAATGTGCCGCTTACGCCCATCATCTGGATCGGCATCATGACGATAAGCGCGCTATCGCGCATACAGAGCTTCAGCGATATTTCCTTGATGCCAGTGATGGCGCTGCTCACGCTTGCGATCTCGATCGCAGATTTGTGGCGTCATCGCGCCTATCTGCACCCCAAGCTTGCACGTAACTGACCTTCGCTGCGCATTCGTCAGATGCGTGCAAGTTACGCATCACGTTTCGATCGATCTGAATCCGCTCGCGTTCACTCGCTTGTGACGAAGGCGCACGCCGCTTAAACGCGCACCGCGTTTGCCACCTCGCAGAAAGATTCCTGTCATTCGCACCCGCTGAGATGCGCGCCTTCGGCTGAAGGGGAAAAACCGGCATCGCCGGCCAGCCGAAAGGTCGCGCACGGAGGGAGGGCGACAGTGGATCAGCGCATGGAGTGCGACAACCTAACTCGACATAAGGATCAAGTCATGAAAAGTCGTTGTGAACGTTCCAGCTTCGTCAAAGCCGCGCTGGCGGCCGCTTGCGCTTTCGGCTTTGCGCTGCCTGCGTTTGCGCAGCAGACGCTGGTGATCGAACCCGACCAGGGGCTTACCTCGATCTACAACCTGATCAATTCCGCCACGTCGACCATCGACATGACGATGTACGAGCTGCAGGACACCACGGCGCAGAACGATCTGTGCAATGCAGCGGCACGTGGCATCAAGGTGCGCGTGATTCTCGATGTGAACCACGAGCAGAGCAACAACACGTCCGCGTTCAACCAGCTCAGCAATTGCGGCGTGAATGTCGTGTGGGCCTGGACCACGTATGCGGCCACGCACCAGAAGAGCATCCTGATCGACTACGGCACCTCGAACGCGCAAGTGGCGATCATGTCGCTGAACCTGACCAGCCGCTACTACAGCACCAGCCGCGACTACGCCGTGATCGAGAGCGATCCGGTCGACATGGGCGCGATCGAAGCTACCTTCAACAAGGACTTCGCGCATACCTCGGTGACGCCCTCGAACGGCGATGACCTGGTGTGGAGTCCCACCAACTCGCGCACCGCGCTGCTCAACATCATCAACAACGCCACCACCAGCCTGCTGGTGGAAAACGAGGAGATGAGCGACAGCGGCATCGTCAGCGCGTTGGAAAACGCGGCATCGGCCGGCGTGAACGTGACGATCGTGATGACCGACAACAGCAAGTACTACACCAACCTCGACGCGCTGAAGTCGGCCGGCGCGAACATCGCTACCTATCCGAACGACAACACCTCGCTGTATATCCATGCGAAGGCGATCGTGGCCGATTACGGTACCTCGAGCGCAATGGCGTTCGTGGGCTCGGAAAACTTCTCGTATTACTCGTTGAACAAGAACCGCGAGCTTGGCTTGACCACGACCGATTCGGGCGTGCTGGATCAGCTCAACAGCACGATCAGCAACGATTATTCGGGTGGCAATCCGTACTAATGATGGTTACCTGCGGGTTGGAGGGTGCTTTCGCTCCAACCCGTAGATTGCAACCGGACGCAGCACACGGCAGAACGAAGGAACCTCACTGTCATTCCGGCGAAGGCCGGAATCTATCGCCAAGACGAAGCATGGATTCCGGCCTTCGCCGGAATGACGACCAGGGAGTCTGAAAATTACCGTTGACTTGGGCGGTCGTAGTTTGGGGTGCAAACCCCAACATCGAGATGTACGTACATGGCGACATTGGGGTTTGCACCCCAACCTACGGAACTCAACGCTGCCGCGGCCTAAATTCCAGCGGCATGGCTTCACCACGCGCACTCGCCGGCGGCTTGGGGCCGCACGCACCGCAGGTGCTGCAGCCGTCGCTGCAATTGCCGGTCGCCTGTTTCGGTTGCAGGCGACGCCCGAACGCGCGCAGCCATGCCGCATGACCAGGCGCGCTGAAATGGATCGACGCGGTCGCCAGCCAGCGGTTGGTGATCTGCGGCGCCAGCTTGCGCAAGGCATACAGCGCGCTGGCCAACACCACCAAGCCGATCACCACGTACTGAAGCAGCAGACTGATGCTCACGAGAACAACCTCGCCACCTGATAGGTGATGAAGGACGCCGTGTACGCCACGGCGAACATGTAACCGAAGGAGATCGCCACGTTGCGCCAGGAATTGGTTTCGCGGCGGATCACCGCCAACGTCGACATGCACTGCGGCGCGAAGGCAAACCACACCAGCAGCGACAGCGCCGATGCCAGCGAGAAGTTATCGGTCAGCGCATGCGCCAGGCCGCCGCTCTGCACATCGCCGCCAACGGCGTAGATCGTCGCTAGTGTCGCCACCGCCGTTTCGCGCGCCGCGAACGCGGGAATCAGCGACAGGCTGATCTGCCAGTTGAAACCCAAGGGCGCGAAGACATGCTGCAGAAAACGACCGAGATAGCCGGCAAAGCTGTAGTTGATCGCCGGCCCGCTGGCGCCTTCCGGCGGCGCAGGAAAGCTGGAGATGAACCACATCAGCACCGTCAGCGCCAGGATCACGCCGGTCAGGCGCTTGAGGAAGATGGTGCCGCGTTCCCACAAGCCGATCGCGATGTCGCGCGCACGCGGCAGGCGGTACGAAGGCAGTTCCATCAGCAATGCATGCTCGCTCTTGTCGCGACGCAGGCGCTTGATCACCCAGCCCACCGTCATCGCGCCACTGATGCCCGCCACGTACAGCGCAAACAACACCACGCCCTGCAGATTGAACATGCCCAGCACGCGTCGCGTGGGAATGAATGCGCCGATCAGCAGCGCGTACACGGGCAGGCGCGCCGAACACGTCATCAACGGTGCCACCAGGATGGTGGCGAGGCGATCGCGCGGATCGGTGATGCTGCGCGTACCCATGATGCCGGGAATGGCGCAGGCGAAACTCGACAACAGCGGAATGAACGAGCGTCCAGTCAGGCCCACCGACACCATCAGGCGATCGAGCAGGAACGCCGCGCGCGGCAGATAGCCCGATTCCTCCAACATCAGGATGAAGAAGAACAACACCAGGATCACCGGCAAAAAGCCGAGCACCGTGCCAAGACCACCGAAGATGCCGCTCACCACCAGATCGTGCAGCGGTCCTTGCGGCAGCACGACCGCGGTATGCTCGCCCAACCAGGCGAAGCCGCTGCCGATCAGATCGCTCATCGGCTTGCCGGACGCATACACCGCCTGGAACACCAGGAACATCACCACCGCCAGCGTAAGCAGGCCGAACACCGGATGCAGCGCCCAGCGATCGAGCGCATCGTCGATTGCCGCCGTCGCGCGCGGCATCGTTACAGTGGCGGCCATCAGCTGGCGCACTTCGCCGTGCAGATCGGCGCGGCTGGCCGGATCATCCGGCAAGGCGGGCGGCGCGTCCGGTAGATCACCATCCACGCGCTCGACCAGCGCGCGCGTACCGCCGCGTTTCACCGCGATGGTTTCAACTACTGGAATGCCCAGGCGGCGCTGCAGTTCCGGCACGTCGATGGTGATGCCGCGATGACGGGCCGCATCCATCATGTTCAGGGCCAGCACCACCGGGCGGCCCAGGCGCTTCACTTCCAGCACGAAGCGCAGATGCAGGCGCAAGTTGGTGGCGTCGGCCACGCAGATGATCAGATCGGGCGCCGCTTCGCCGGGATAGTTGCCTTCGAGTACGTCGCGGGTGATCTGCTCGTCGGGGCTGGCCGCATCGAAACTATAGGTGCCGGGCAGATCCAGGATCTGCATCACGCGGCCGGATGGCGCGTTGAACCGCCCTTCCTTGCGCTCGACCGTGACGCCGGCGTAGTTGGCGACTTTCTGGCGACCGCCGGTGAGCTGGTTGAACAACGCCGTCTTGCCGCAATTGGGGTTCCCGACCAGGGCGATGCGCAGGCTGCCGGCGCTCATGCGACCTCCCGCACCGTTACTCGCGCGGCCTCGGCGCGACGCAACGCGAAACGGGTCGAGCCGATCTGGATCAGCAGCGGATCTGCACCCACCGGTCCGCGCGCCACCAGGCGCACCTGTTCGCCTGCCACGAACCCCAAGTCGCGCAGGCGCTGCGCGATTAGGTCTTCGGCATGGGCATCTTCGACTCGTTCAACCACGGCGTAAGCACCTTTCGGCAAATCGGACAGGCGCACGGTTGTCATGCTTCTAAATAAGAATGGTTCGCATTGTATCCTCTTTTCGCATTGGCTGCAGAAGGCCTCACTCCCGGAGCGGGCGGGCCTTGCTCTACGCTTTAAGAAATCCCGCACGGACAACCCCATGCCCACTGCCATCCAGATCGCCGACCACGCCGGCATCCGCGAGCTCCGCCTCAATCGCCCGGACGTGCACAACGCCTTCGATGACCGGCTGATCGCCGAACTTACCAGCGCGCTCGAAGACGCCGCCGCTGATCCGGCCGTGCGTGTGGTGGTGCTGACCGGGGTGGGCGCAAGTTTTTCCGCCGGCGCCGATCTGAACTGGATGCGCGGCATGGCCAAGGCCAGCGAGGCGGACAATCGCGCGGATTCGCTGCGCCTGGCCGCCTTGATGCGCACGCTGCAGTTCCTGCCCAAGCCAACCGTGGCGCGCGTAAACGGCGCCGCTTACGGCGGCGGCGTGGGCCTGATCGCCTGTTGCGACATCGCCATCGGCGTGGACACCGCCAAGTTCGGGCTGACCGAGGTGAAGCTGGGCCTGGTGCCGGCGGTGATCTCGCCGTACGTGATCGCCGCGATCGGCGTGCGGCAGGCCAGGCGCCTGTTTCTTACCGGCGAAATTTTCGACGCCGATACCGCCGCGCGCATCGGCTTGCTGCACGAGGTGGTGTCGGCCGAATACCTGGACGACACCGTGCACACCGTGCTCAAGCAACTGGCCAAGGCCGGACCCACCGCGCAGCACGAAGCCAAGCAACTGGCCTTCGGCATGCATGGGCTTACGCAAGCCGCGGCCGAACGTATCGACCAGGACAACGCCGCGCTGATCGCCCGCCTGCGCGTATCGCAGGAAGGCCAGGAAGGCCTGGCGGCTTTTCTCGATAAGCGCACGCCGGCCTGGATACAACCCAGCTGACGCCATGCTGGCAGCAGTTCCCCGCTAGCTTGCTCTTCCACCCTTCCCTACCGAACGCGAGGCACGCCATGAAGCGCATCATCAATGTCGCCGATATCGAACTGGAACCCCGTCCGCCCGGCTTCGCCGCCACCGGCGATGCCGCAAAACGCTTCGATGCACGCATGGGTCGCGTATCCATGCAACTCGGCGCGCAGAAGCTTGGCTACAACATCACGGCGGTGCCACCCGGCAAGCGCGCGTTTCCACTGCACAACCATCGCGTGAATGAAGAAATGTTTTTCATCCTGGAAGGCGAAGGCGAGGTGCGTATTGGCGCCGAACGCCATCCGATCCGCCAGGGCGACATCATCGCCTGCCCGCCCGGTGGCCCGGAAAGCGCGCACCAGATCATCAACACTGGATCGGTTGAAATGCGCTATCTCGCGGTGAGCAGCAAGCTATCGCCGGAAATCTGCGAATACCCCGATTCCAACAAGTACGGCATCCTGGGCGAGTTCGGGCCGGACGCGGAAGGCAAGCCGCAGATGATCCGCATCGTGATGCGGCAGGGCGATACGACCGATTATTGGGAAGGCGAATAACCTTCGCCAGAACAGTGACGCGCTGGGATGATCATCACAGCCCAAGCGTCCCCGTAGGTTGGGCTGAGGCGCAGCCGAACCCCAACGTGAGGATGTACATGGCGACGTTGGGTTTCGGCTGCGCCTCTACCCAACCTTGTATCTTGCTTTCCGTGGCGATCAGCTACCGCCACATGGCGTAGA
>CBJMMB010000019.1:0-39053 GCA_966430775.1 uncultured Dyella sp.
CCTGGCACACCTGTTAACTATGTCCTGGTACGGAACACGAAGGCCGGAATCCATGTAGAGACTAGCCACGGATCGGCTATTACTTCGTGTCTGCATATTTGATCAGATCGATTTGTATCCCGCATTGATATAGATGGATTCCGGCCTTCGCCGGAATGACGATGAGGTACTACGAAACTTCCCAGGACAGCAGTGGGCCTTCGCCGGAATGACGTCAGGCAAGATCATGTTTATGAGCGAGGCTTAAGTTCGGAGCATTGACCCTAGCCCTCCCCTGCAAACAGGGGAGGGGACGTATCTTCGCGAGCGTCAAATTAACAGGGACACGTAGAGAGCCCCTCATCGATTTGCTGCGATGTATCAACAATAGGCAAAGGCCAGTCATAAGCGGCGGCCGGCGGGTAATTTGACCTGCCATGCGCCTGGTTTTCAGGCCGCACGATTTCAAAGCTGGGTAGTACGCAAGGCTGTTTCTTTCCGATCGTGAAATGAGGGATTTCACGTATGGTCGCCGGCAGTCGATATACCCGCATCCACCCACCGCCCACGACAAGTCCGTGCCGCTTGCGGCGTGCTTGCCATGTGCAGCGGTTCACCGCCGTTCGCTCGCTGGGTCTCGATGATCGACATCGACGCGTGCCCTGGCGCCAGATCTCGCATTTGCTCCGCCCACTTTCCTAGCCGTATTCCCACGATTTTGCACAGGAGCAGCACTGGCGTGCGGCTCGCCGTGCTGCGCCTCAAATCCTGCAGTCGGTAAAAAGGAGCGTGCGATGGACATGCCCGGGCATTGCCGATTTCGTATAGGCATTGCCGAATTTGGCTATTACTTTTTCCTGCGAGGCCTTTCGTTTTCAAGCGAAATCGCTTCTGATGAGTCCCGTGTTCAACGCAACACCGCAGATTCAAATTCCACTTCCATTCCAAAGCGGAATGTCATCGCAGCAATGAAATACCTCGCCGGCGGAGGTCCGGTTTGCAGGTTCAAAGCAGGGCAGGTTGCACCGCGACCAGCGGGTATCCAGCAAAAAAAACGGCGTTCCTAGGAGTTTTCTGATGATCATCATTCGAGGACGCCTGTAGTTTTGCCTGCATCCAAGGGGGATCGAGCATGAAGCCAGCGAACCGGAGCAAGCAGCATCAGCATGTCCTGGGCACACGGCCCTTGGCGCTTGCCGCCGCATTGATGGTGGCGATGGCGCCAGCTTGGGCGCAGACCACGCGTCCGAATGCGGGGCAGTTATTGCAGCAGACCGCACCTACGCTGCCGCCACCTCCGCAAGGGCAGAGCCAGAGCGTTACCGCGCCGGCCGCGCCGAACGCAGCGCAGGCCGCATCGACGGCCACGGTGCAGGTCAAGGCGATCCGCTTCGCCGGCAATACGCATATCGATGACGCCAGTTTGCGTCGCGCCATTCCCGAGCTCGATCGTGCACAGGGAAGCTCCGCCACGCTGGCGCAACTGCAGTCGCTGGCCGATGCGGTCACGCGTTATTACCGCCAGCACGGCTACTTCGTCGCCGTCGCGTACGTGCCGCGCCAGACGGTGGAAGACGGCGTGGTCACCATCCAGGTGCTGGAAGGCAAGCTCGATCAGGTGCACGTGGGCCGATCCGGCGGCTACGACCCGGCGCGCGTGCAGCGTTATGGCGAAGACGGGCTGTGCGGGCAGAGCAGCGGTTGTTCCGATGCCACGCTGACGCGCGCACGCGCCGATCGCGCGGTGGGTTTGATCTCCGCCTTGCCGGGCGTGCTGAGCGCATCGGGCACGCTGTCGCCCGGTTCCACGGTAGGCAGCAGCAACGTGACGCTGGATGCGGTGCCTGGGCCGAGCATCACCGGCGTGCTCGGCGTCGACGACTACGGCAACGAATACACCGGGCGCATCCGCGAAACTGGCGATCTGCGCTGGAACAATCCGCTGGGCATCGGCGACCTGTTCACCGCCGACGTGGCGCTGTCGGATCGCTGGGGCCTGGGCGGTACGCGTGGCCGCGGCGCCTTGAACGGCCTGCTCGATTACAGCTTGCCGATCGGCTATGACGGCTGGCGCGTGGGCGCCAATTACACGCATCTGCTGTATCGGCTGGGCGCGCCGTTCAATGCCACCGACGCGTATGGCGGCGGCAACGAGTTCAATGCCTATGTCGCCTATCCGATCCTGCTGTCGCCGTACAAGCATCTGTGGGTGCGCGCCAGCTACGGCGTCAAATGGTTGTCCGACAGCGTGCTGCAGGAAACCTTCCATACGCGCGACACCACCGTGGTGCTCAGCGCCAACGGTGATGCGATCGACACCGTGTGGGGTGGTGGGCTGACGCAGTACGGCGTATCGCTCACGCGTGGGCTGGTCGCCTACGGCAGCGGCGCGCGTCCGGTCGATACGCCCAATGCCGCGGGCCATTTCACCAAGCTGGACTTCACCGTCTCGCGCGACCAGACCGTGGGTTATCTGGCGCACGACACGCAACGCCTGAGCGTATACGGCGCACTGCAGGGACAGTGGAGCAACGTCAATCTGGATTCGGTCGAGAAGTTCACGCTGGGCGGCCCGGCCGGCGTGCGCGGCTATCCGGTGGGCGAAGCGGTCGGCGATGAAGGCGCGATCGCGACGCTGGAACTGCGCGATTCG
The DNA here is from genome assembly GCA_966430775.1 of uncultured Dyella sp. GTDB lineage: Bacteria > Pseudomonadota > Gammaproteobacteria > Xanthomonadales > Rhodanobacteraceae > Dyella_B. Next base: position 2,633 of record CBJMMB010000019.1, read on the forward strand.
TTCGCCGTGGCAGCCTTGGGCGGCGACAACCTCACGCTCTCGCTGTTTCGCGACAACGGCTGGCTGAAGGTGAACCACACGCCATGGGCCGGTTATCAGGGGCCGCGGCAGCGCCATCTGGGCAGCACCGGCATCGGCGCGGATCTGCTGCACCAGAACCGTTACGACCTGAAGCTGATGTACGCGTTGCGCGATCCCGGCGGCGAGCGGGATACGGCCACCCGCGATCATCGCAACTGGCTGTGGTTCCAGGCGCAGATCTTTTTCTAAGCATTGCATCGCTCGATATCGCATCAGAAAGCGAAGGGGGAAAGGCGTGAAAAAGCTGTGCTTCCTATCCGGATTGCCGCGTTCCGGTAGTACCTTGCTCGCCGCGCTGCTGCGGCAGAACCCGCGCGTGCATGCGCATATGAGCAGCCCGCTGTCGGGCATGCTCGATGCGATGGTGGCGGAAATGAGCGCCAGCGAGTTCGCCGAGTTCATCGACGACGAGCGCCGCTGGAACGTGCTGCGCGGCGTGGTGGAAGGTTATTACGCCAGCGCGCAGCAGGAAGTGGTGTTCGATACCAGCCGCGCGTGGTGCGGACGCATGGCTTTGCTCAATCGCATCTATCCCGGTGCGAAAGTGATCGCCTGCGTGCGCCATATGCCGTGGATCATCGACAGCTTTGAACGAGTGTTTCGCGCCAACGCCATGCGCGCCTCCAGTGTGTTCCAGCATGCGGCCAACACCACGGTGTATGCGCGTGTGGAAGCGATCGCCGCCGGCAATGGCTCGGTGGGCTACGCCTTCAATGCGCTCAGGGACGGCTATTTCGGCGAGTTCGCCAAGGGCCGGCTGATGCTGCTGCAGTACGAAACGCTGGTGCAGGATCCGGCCAGCGCGATGGCGGCGGTGTATCGCTTCATCGAGGAAGACAGTTTCAAGCACGATTTCCAGCACGTCAGCTTCGAGCCGGTGGCCTACGACGAAAAGGCCGGCCTGCGCGGCTTGCATGCCGTGAAGCCGGTGGTCGCTCCGGTCACGCGCGAAACCGTGCTGCCGCCTGATCTCTACAACCGTTTCGAAAACGATTCGTTCTGGCGCCAGCCTGCGGCGCGCCGAGAGGGCGTCGTGATCGTTTGATATTTCCGATATGTGCGTCGTGCGAGGACTGCTCCTATGAACGCCAAACTGTATCGCCACGTTTTCAACAAGAGCCTGGGTTGCCTGGTTGCGGTGCCCGAGATCGCGCACAGCCGCATGGCGGTGGGCAGCACCGGCGCAGCCTCGCGCTGCATGCCGGCCATGCGACCGTTGGGCATGGCCCTGGCGATGTTGATGGGTGGCGCCTTGCATGCGCAAAGCTTGCCGACCGGCGGCAGCATCGTCGGCGGCCAGGGCCGTATCGGCACTGCCGGCAGCACCATGACGGTGCAGCAGAACACCAACAAGCTCGCCATCAACTGGAACAGCTTCAATATCGGCGCCGGCAATACCGTGGTGTTCAAGCAGCCCTCCAGCAGTGCGGTGGCGTTGAACAACGTGCTGGGCAACAACCCCTCGCAGATCTACGGCAACCTGCAGGCAAATGGTCAGGTGTTCCTGATCAACCCGAACGGCGTGTTGTTCGGCAAGACGGCGCAGGTGAACGTCGGCAGTTTGTTTGCAAGCACACTGCCGATCAACGTATCGGCCTTCATGCAAGGCAGCGGCAGCTACACCTTCGCCCGTAACGCGAATAGCGGCAGCGGGCAGGTGATCAACGAAGGTCATCTGAAGGCCGTCAATGGCGGCTTCGTGGTGCTGGCCGGCAACCAGGTGATCAACCGCGGCACGATCGATGCGACCACCGGCACGGTGGCGCTGGCCTCGGGCGATAGCGTCAGCTTGAACCTGGACAACGCCGGCGCGCTGACTGTCAATGTGAATGCCGCGACGCTCGGTGCGCTGATCCAAAACCAGGGCCTGATCGAAGCCGACGGCGGCCAGGTGCTGCTGACCGCGCGTGGCGCCGGCATGCTGCAGTCGAACGTGATGAACCTGAGCGGTGTGCTTGATGCGCGTTCGATCGGGACGAAGAACGGCAAGGTCGTCATCGATGGCGGCGATCCTGCGCAAGGCGATAGCGGCACGGTGGCGCTGGTCAATGCGAGCATCGATGCCTCTGGTGCGAACGCGGGTGAGCAGGGCGGCACGGTGGCGATCACCGGCCCGCACGTAAACCTGCAAGGCAGCACGATCAACGTCAGCGGCAACGCCGGTGGCGGTATCGCGCTGGTCGGTGGCGGCGCGCATGGCGAAGGTCCGCTGACGCGTGCGTTGACCACCACGGTGGATGCCGACAGCAGCATCGACGCATCGGCGACCGGTAACGGCAACGGCGGCACCGTGGTGCTGTGGTCGGATGAGGAGACCGATTTCGACGGCGCCATCCTGGGGCGCGGCGGCATGCTCGGCGGCAATGGCGGCTGGGTGGAAACCTCCAGCGAAGGTGACGTGCATTTTCGCGGCAGCGTCACCACGCGCGCACCACATGGCGCGCAGGGCACCTTGCTGCTCGATCCGTACAACATCGTGATCGGCAACGGCAGTTCCAGCCCCACGCCGGTGAACTGGACGGACGTGTCGTGCGCCAGCGATGTCACGTCCAATATCACCATCGGCATGGCCGATCTGTCGGCGCAATTGAATTCCACCTCCATCCAGCTGGTGGCCAAGAACAACATCACCGACCAGGCCGGCGTCACGGTCACGGGCACGACCGGCACGCTGATCTTCCAGGCGGGCAATGTGTCGCTGACCGGTGCATACAACGTCGCCGGTGGCCTCGTGTTCAACGTCACCGGCACGGCGCTCGTCGCCGGCGTGATTTCCGGTGCCGGCGGACTGACCCAGGCGGGCACGGGCACGACGATACTTGCGAACAACAACACCTATGGCGGCATCACCGCCATCAACGCGGGCACGCTGCAGGTCGGCAATGGCGGCACCAGCGGCAGTGTAGGCACGGGCAGCGTCACCGACAGCGGCAATCTCACCTTCAACGTCAGCGGCACCACCACCGTCAGCGGCCTGATCAGCGGCACGGGCAACCTCGCGCAAGTGGGCACCGGCACCGCGATCCTGGCCTCCAACAATACCTACAGCGGCACCACCAGCATCACCGCAGGCACACTGCAGGTAGGTAACGGTGGCGCGGCAGGCAAACTGGGCTCCGGCACGGTGACCGACAACGCAGCGCTCGTGTTCAACGTAAGCGCTCCGACCACCGTCAGCAGCTTGATCGCCGGCACGGGCAGCTTGACGCAAGCGGGCACGGGCAGCGTGATCCTGGCCGCCAACGATACCTACAGCGGCGGCACCACGATCAATGCGGGCACGACGCTTCAGTTGGGCAACGGTGGTGCCGCCGGCAATCTCGGTTCCGGCGCGGTCACCGACAACGGCAATCTGATTTTCGACACCACCGGCACGACCACGATCACGCCGGTGATCAGCGGCAGCGGCAACGTCAGCCAGATCGGCACGGGCACCACCGTGCTGGCGAACAACAATACCTACAGCGGCAGTACCACGATCAGCGCCGGCACGCTGCAGGTCGGTAATGGCGGTGCCTCCGGAAGCCTGGGTACGGCGGCCACTGTTACCGACAACGCCAACCTGACGTTCAATCTCGGTGGTACGACGACGATCAACACGGTGATCGCAGGCACCGGCAATCTGACGCAAGCGGGTGCGGGCACCACCATCCTGGCCGCCAGCAACACCTACAGCGGCACCACCACGATCAGCGCGGGCACGCTGCAAGTGGGCAATGGCGGCACGACCGGCGGCCTGGGCACGGGCAATGTGGTCGACAACGCCGCATTGACGTTCAACCTCAGCGGCGGCACGACCGTCAGCGGTGTGATCAGCGGCGGTGGCAGGCTCACCCAGGCAGGCACAGGCACCGTCATTCTCGCCGGCAACAATACCTACAGTGGCGGCACCACGATCAATGCCGGCGCCACGCTGCAGGTCGGCAACGGCGGCGCCACGGGTAATCTCGGTACCGGCGCCGTCACCGACAATGGCGACCTGACCTTCAACACCACCGCCACGACGACGATCACGCCCGTGATCAGCGGCAGCGGCAACGTGAGTCAGCTGGGCACGGGCACCACCGTGCTGACCGGCAACAACACCTATGCCGGCAGCACTACGATCAGCGCGGGCACGTTGCAAGTAGGCAACGGCGGCACCACGGGCAGCCTTGGCACGGCGGCCGCCGTGACCGACAACGCCAACCTGACCTTCAATCTCAACGCCGTGACCACAGTGGGCGCGACGATCACTGGCACGGGCAACCTGACGCAAGCGGGGTCGGGTACCACCATCCTGGCGGCCAACAACACGTACACCGGCACCACCAACATCACCGCGGGCACGCTGCAAGTGGGCAACGGTGGCACCACCGGCAGCCTTGGTACGGGCGCTATCACCGACAACGCCAATCTGACGTACAACCTGTCGGGCAACACGACGATAACTGGCGCGCTCAACGGCACCGGCACGCTTAAAAACGTATTTCTCGGAACGGTGCAGACCTTGTCGAACGTCACCGGTTTCACCGGTACGTATCTGGTGCTGGCGGACGAGAACGCTGCGTCGACCGCGACGTTCAATGTGCCCACCGGCGCGAATCTGTCCAGGAACGTGGTGGACGTGATGTTGTCCGGCAGCGCGAACGCCAATACCGCGTTCACGCCGTTCGCGGTGTTCAATCCGCAGAACACGGCCTACGTCGGCACGCCCACGCTGCAGATCGACGGCAATACGGTGAGCAACAACACGGCGGCGCTCGGCGGCAAGCTGACGTCGTACGGCACCAACATCTCGTTGAGCGGCGGCTATCTGTGGGAATTGAACAACGGCAGCACGACGACGAATTTCACCACGCTGACAGACAGCAACGGAGCCGTGTTGGGCGGCAATGCGTGGATCGCCGTCGCGCCGGGCCTGACCGTGACGGAAAGCGGCGTGCTCAGCGGCAACGCCAATCAACTCACTGTCCAATGGCCCGGTTGGGGACCTGTCTGCACCATCGGATGCGCCGCGCCTACGGTAATCCTATCGGGCAACAACACCTATAGCGTCGCTGGCAATACCTATGTTGGCTATGCCACGTTGCAGATCGGCAATGGCGGAGCCTCGGGCAGCCTGGGCACCGGCAATGTGTACCTGGGCTATGCCAATTCCACACTGGCCTTATACCAGCGGCACGACAACCGTCAACGGCTCGATCGTCAACGTGGGCAGCCTGATCCAGGAAGGCACCGGCACCACCATCCTTGCCGGCAACAACAGCTACACCGGCAGCACCACCATCACGGCGGGCACGCTGCAGGTGGGCAACGGCGGCGCCAACGGCAGTCTGGGCACGGCAGCTACCGTCACCGACAACGGCACGCTGGCGTTCAACCTCAGCGGCAACACCACGGTCAGCACGACCATCACCGGCACCGGCAACCTGACTCAAGCAGGCACCGGCACGACCATCCTCACCGCCAACAACAGTTACAGCGGTACCACCACGATCACCGCAGGCACGCTGCAAGTGGGCAACGGCGGCGGTACCGGTAGCCTGGGCACGGGCGCCATCGCCGACAACGGCACGTTGATCTACAACCTGTCGCGCAGCACGACCGTCGCCAACCCGCTTACGGGCAGCGGCACGATTGAAAACGCGTATCTGGGAACGACGCAGACCCTGAGCAACGTCACGGGTTTCACCGGCACCTATGCGGTGAGCACGAACGAAGTGAACGCCGCGGTCGCCGGGCTCGCGCTGCCCAGCGGGACGAACCTGGCCGGCAACACCTTCAACACCATCATCACCGCGACCAATCCCAACAGCTCGTTCACACCCTATCGGGTCTTCAACAGCTCCTACACGGGCACGCCCACGCTGGAGATCAACGGGCTGGTGGTGAACAACGCCAGCATGGCCGTCGGCGGTACGCTGACTTCCTACAACACCAACATCACATTGGGTGGCGGCTATCTGTGGAGCCTGTTCGATGGCACCACCACTACGGGCTTCAACACGCTGACCGACAGCAACAGCTATGTGCTGGGCGGCAACTCGAACATCACCGTGGCGCCCGGTTTGACGGTGACGCAAAGCGGTGCGCTTAGCGGCACCGGCAATCTGACGATTCAACAATCGTGCGGCGTGTCGTTGTGCAACGCCAGTACCGTCATTCTTACGGCCAACAACACGTATACCGGCACCACCACCATCAGCAATGGCACGGTGCAGGTCGGTAACGGGGGTACGACGGGCAGCCTGGGTACGGGCAATATCACCAACAACGGCAATCTCACCTACAACCTCAGCAGCACCACGACGGTAGGTGGGTCGATCAGCGGCACGGGCAACCTGTCCCAGGTGGGGACGGGCACGACAATCCTGGCGGCCAACAATAACTACAGCGGCACCACCAATATCACGGCGGGCACGTTGCAAGTCGGCAACGGCGGCAGTACTGGCAGCCTCGGTACGGGCAACGTCACCGATACGGCCAACCTCGTATTCAATTCGTCAGGCAGTTCAACGATTCTTGGATGCTTGAGCGGCAACGGCACGCTGATCCAGAACGGGACCGGCGTGGTGGATATCGGTGGTGGAAATACCTCCATCAACAACAACTTCAGCGGCAGCGTCACGATCAACGCCGGTACGCTGATCGGTGATGGCGGAAACACCGGATTCGGCGCGCTTGGCAACGGGACCACCATCACCGTCAACAACGGCGGCACACTCGAGGCCGGCGCGAACACCAACGGGCTGATCGGTGGTGCGCAAACCGCGACGATCATTCTCAACAGCGGCTCGCTGATGACGACCAGCAGCAATAGCACGGCCGATACGCTGGGGCCGTTGACGCTCAATGGTGGAACGCTCGCGGACCAGGGTTCTGTAACCGGAAATGGCGCTGCCTACGGCGCCTGGTATCTCACCAAGAACGTCACGGTCATCGCCAATTCGACGATATCGGCGGTGGGTGTTTCCCTGGATCAATCGGGCGGAACGAATTTCAATATCGCCGCTGGCAACCAGCTGTTGGTCAGCGGAACGCTGATCTACGCGCCGAGCGCTCCCAATACCGGCATGAATCTCACCGGCCCCGGCACGATGGTGCTGACGGGAAACAACAATTACACCGGCACCACCACGATCAGCAATGGCACTTTGCAAGTGGGCAATGGCGGTACGACCGGCAGCCTAGGCACTGGTGCTGTCGTCGATAACGCGAATCTGATTTTCAATTTGAGCGGCACTACCACGGCGCCCGGCGCGATCAGCGGCACGGGCAATCTGTCCCAGGTGGGCACGGGCACTACGATTCTCGCCGCCAACAACACCTACACCGGCACCACCACGATCAGCAGCGGCACGCTGCAAGTGGGTAACGGCGGCGCGGCCGGCAGCCTGGGCACAGGTAACGTCACCGACAATGCCAATCTGGTGTTCAACACTACCGGTACGACGACCGTCAACGGATCGATCAGTGGCACGGGCAACCTGTTGCAGGCAGGCACAGGGACTACCGTGCTTGCCGCGAACAACAGCTATGGCGGTAGCACCACGATCAGCGCGGGCACGCTGCAAGTGGGCAATGGCGGCACTACGGGCAGTCTGGGTACGGCATCCACCGTCACCGACAACGGCACGCTGACGTTCAATCTAAGCGGCAACACCACCGTCAACGCTGCGATCAACGGCACGGGTAGTGTTGTCCAGAAGGGCACGGGCACCACCATTCTCGCTGCCAACAACGCTTACAGCGGCACCACTACCATCACCGCGGGCACGCTGCAAGTAGGCAACGGAGGTACTTCCGGCAGCCTCGGCACGGGCAGTGTAAGCGACAGCGGCAACCTCACCTTCGACCTGTCCAACAACACGACCATCGCCAACGCCATCAGCGGCGGCGGCACGCTGGAAAACCTATATCTGGGAACCGTCCAGAACCTGTCGAACGTGGCCGGATTCACCGGTACCTATGCTGCATTGGCGGATGAAGTCGCCGGCACCACGGCGACGTTCAACATACCCACCGGTACGAACCTGGCCGGCAATACATTCGACGTGATCGTTACGGCGACCAATCCCAACGCATCGTTTACGCCGTTCCCGGTCTTCAACCCTCAGAACACGTCCTACACGGGCACACCCACGCTGGAAATCAATGGCGTGGTGGTCGCCAACGCCACCGCGGCGGTGGGCGGCGAGCTGACTTCGTACAACACCAATATCACGCTGGGCGGCGGCTATCTGTGGAGCTTGAACAACGGCACCACCACCACGTACTACACCACCACTCTCGGTAGTACCACGACTGCGTTGACCGGCAATGCGACCATCACCGTCGCACCGGGTTTGACGGTGACGGAAGCCGGTTTGCTCAGCGGCAGTGGCAACCTGACCATCGTGCAATGCGGCTTCACCCAATGCTCGCCGAGCACGACGATACTCACCGCCAACAATACCTATAGCGGCACCACCACCATCACCAATGGCACGCTGCAGATCGGCAACGGCAGTGCATCCGGCAGCCTGGGCAGCGGCAATGTCATCGACAGCGGCAATCTTGTCTTCAACGTAACCGGCACGACCACGGTCGCCGGTTCGATCAGCGGCACGGGCAACCTGACCCAGGCAGGCACGGGCACCACCGTGCTGGCCGCTAACAACAGCTACAGCGGCAACACCACCATCAGCGCGGGCACGCTGCAGGTTGGCAACGGTGGCACCGCGGGCAGCCTGGGTACGGCCAGCACCATCACCGACAACGCCAATCTAACGTTCAATCTCAGTGGCAACACCACGGTCAGCGCAGTGGTTGGTGGCACGGGCAACCTGACCCAGGCAGGTACAGGTACGACCGTCCTGACCGGCAACAATACCTACGCCGGCACCACCAACATCACGGCAGGCACGCTACAGGTGGGCAACAACGGCACCAGCGGCACGCTGGGTACCGGTGCCGTGATCGACAACAGCAACCTGGTGCTCAATCGATCGGACGCCGCGCTCAGCCTCAGCACGGTAGCGTCGAACACGGCCGGCATTACCGGCACCGGCAACTTCACGTCGAACGTCGTTGGCAATTTCACCATCGACCGGTCGATCAATCTCGGCGGCAACGTGACGGCGACCGGTGGCGTTGGTAGCAACGGCGCCACCGGTGGTGCTGCGGGGGGCGCAGGCGGCTCGGTGACCGAGAGCGCAGGCGTCAGCATTTCCGCCGCCAACGTGACGCTCACGGGAGGAGCGGGTGGCATTGGAGGAACGCAGCCCAGTCAGACGACAACCGCCAACATTGTCGGCGGAACGGGCGGAGCAGGTGGCGCTGTGCTGGTGTACGGAACAATCAGTGCTACAGGAGGGATCGCGCTTACCGGTGGAGCAGGTGGTGGCGGCGGCGGCGGTAGGGGTGGTGTCAACGGCGGCAACATATTGTCGGGTAGCGCCGGTGGCGCCGGCGGCGCGGGTGGCTACGTTGTCGTGGCGGGCGGCATCAATGCCGGCGCCGGCGGCATCGCGCTCACTGGCGGTGCCGGTGGTGGCGGTGGCGGTGGCGGCGGTGCCGGCACCGGCTATCACAATGGCTCCGCTCCCCCCAGCAGCGGTGGCGCGGGTGGCGCGGGCGGTAACGTCACGATCAACGGCCAGAATCTGGTGACGACCGGAGCGATCACTGCCACCACCGGCAATGGCGGCGGTGGCGGTGGCGCCGGTGGTGGTTCCTACGGCTATGTCGGCGGTAATGGTTTGTCGGGAACGGCAGGAACGACCGGAGGAGCCGGTGGAGCAGGCGGGCGTGGCACGAATTCAAGCGGCGGCGCGGGTGGCGCGGCGGGTGTGGCTGGTGGCGCTGGCAGTAACGGTTTCAACGGAACCAACAGTGCGGCCCTGAGTCCGGGCGGTGCAGGCGGTAGTGGCGGCGCCCTGATCTCCAACGCAGGTACGAGCACCCTGACGGGGGCCAATTTCAGCGTCAGCGCCAATAGCAGTGTCGTGCTCAATGCCGGAAGCACGATGGTGATCAACGTGAGCGGCTCGCTGAACCTGGTGAACAACATCAGCGGTCCCGGCAACCTCACGCAGGCGGGCCCGGGCACGTTGACGCTCTCGGGTATGAATACCTATACGGGCGTCACCACCGTCAGCAGCGGCGTGTTGAATATCAGCGGCGCGCTGAACGTCGGCAGCGGCACGGCTAATGTCGTGATGGCCGATGGCACCACCTTCGCAGCGGCTAACATCACCGCCGGCCTCACGAATATTTCGGGGCACGGCAACATCAGCTTGGCGGGTGTGAAGGCCAGCGGTTCGGTGACCGCGAACACCACCGGCAATCTCACCTTGAGCGCCAATCTTCTCAGCGGTGGCAACGTCACATTGATGGCCGGCTCCCAGGGCGTGTCCGGACTTCCCTCGGGTACGGATACGGCCGGTGATGTGCTGACTACGAACGGCGCGCAAATCATCCTGCCCAACTCGGGCACGTTCACCGCCTACACCGGCAACGACAACGTGGCGCAACTGAGTGCCGCGGTGGTCGGCGCCACCGGCGCCACGGATTACCTTGCCTACAATGCCAATCCCGGCAACGTGACCAATGTGACGGCGGGCACGCGCAATTTCGACGTACGCACGCAGCCCAATCTTTCGGGCGTGTTCACCGCCAACAAGACTTACGACGGTAGCAACAATGCCTTGAGCGTGTTGAACATCGGTTCGTCGAGCGTGCTGGGCTCCATCGGCGGGCCAGGCGGTTGCACGTCCGTGGCGATCAATACCAGCAGCTTGAACATCACCGGCGCGGTGTTCAACAGCAGTCATGTGGGAAATAACCTCACGGTGACCGTGCAGGCCGGAACGTTGAGCTTGAACGCGAGCTTCAGCGGCAAATCCTGGAACGTCTCCATGGTCAGTCCCATCATCAGCAATCCCAATGGCGGCGGCACGATCACGCCGAAGGCGGTGACGGTGACGGCGTCGACGGACAGCAAGGTGTACGACGGCACCACCACTAGCAATGCAGGGGTGACCAACATCACCGGCTTGCTGTCGGGCGACAGCCTGACCGGCCTGTTCCAGTCGTACAACAGTACGCACGTGCTGGGCGCCAATGGCTCGCTGCTGGCGGTCAATGGCAGCGGCGTGGGCGTGAGCGGCAATCACAGCAGCTTGTTGAGCGACTACGCGATCAGCTATGCCACCGCGACGGGCACGATCACGCCGAAGGCGGTGACGGTGACGGCGTCGACGGACACCAAGGCCTACGATGGCACCACGACCAGCAGCGCGGCGGTCACCAACATCACCGGCCTGCTGTCCGGCGACACCCTGGCCGGCCTGGTGCAGACGTACAACAGCGCGCACGCACAAGGCGTCAATGGTTTGCTGCTGATGGTGAACGGCAGTGGGGTGAGCGTGAACGGCAGTCACGGCAGCCTGCTGGGTGACTATGCGATCAGCTACGCCACTGCGACGGGCACGATCACGCCAAAGGTGCTGAGCACGGTCATCAATGCAGTGGGCAAGACCTACGACGGCACCACCAGCACAACTTCTACGGTGAGCTTGTCGCCCGGTGGCCTTGTCGGCAACGACACCGCCACGGGCGTCACGGGCTTCTCCCTGGCCTTCGACAATCCGAACGCCGGCACGCGCAACGTGGTGGCCAGCGGCACGGGCAGCCTGGCCGGCTTCAGCGGCGCGGCCAGCGGCAACGGTAGCGGTTCGGGCGCCGGCAACGAGGTGGCGGGACTGGCGAGCGACTACACCGTGGCCACGCCACCCTCGGCCAGCGCCGTGATCAGCGCCGCCAATCTCGTGGTGACGGCCAACAACGACGCCAAGATCGTCACGCAAAGCGACACGGCCGGTTACAACGGTGTGAGCTTTACGGGCTTCGTCGGGGGCGACAACGCCAGCAACCTGGGCGGTACGCTATCGATCACGCGCACGGGCATGGGCGTCGACGAGGCGGCCGGTACGTATAACGGCGTGCTGGTGGCTTCCGGCTATACCTCCAGCAACTACAACATCAGCTACGTCAACGGCAATTATCAGATCGTGCCCGCACAACAGCTGCTGGTGCATATCCAGAACATGAACAATACCTACGGCACCACGCCGGGCTACGCCGTTACCAGTGCGCAATACATGGATAGCGGCAATGTCATTCATACGCTCACGCAAACAAGCCACAATGGAAACACGTTCACGTATAGCGACAGCGTCGGCGGCAGCGCCACCTTCACCGTGACGCCTACCGGCGCAGTGCAAAGCGGCGCGGGCTTCCTGGCCGCGGGGAACTACGGCCTGACGGGCTCGAACACGAACATCGTGGGCAACAACTTCATGCAGGCGGTCTACGTCGGCAACCAGATGGTGGGCCGGGCTGCGCTGACGCCGCTGGCCAGTGGCGTATCGAAGGTGTACGACGGCACGACGACCATAACTGGCCTGGCGGTGGGCCTGCAGGGCAAGCTGACCGGTGACACCGTAAACGTCAGTGGCGATGGCGCGTTCAACACCACGCACGCGGGCAGCAACCTTGGCTATACCGTCAACAACATCGCCTTGAGCGGCGCGGACGCTGGCAACTACTACCTGAGCAGCAACGCGCTCACCGGTAACGATGGCACGATCACGCCGAAGGCGGTGACGGTGACGGCGTCGACGGACACCAAGGTGTACGACGGCACGACCACGAGCAATGCGGGAGTGACCGATATCACCGGCTTGCTGTCGGGCGACAACCTGACCGGCCTGTTCCAGTCGTACAACAGCACGCACGTGCAGGGCACGGACGGCTCGTTGCTGGTAGTGAATAGCAGCGGAGCGGGCGTGAGCGGCAACCACAGCAGCCTGTTGAGCGACTACGCGATCAACTACGTCAACACGGCAGGCACGATCACGCCGGCTGCCTTGACGGTGACGTCGAACACGGGCTCCAAGGTGTACGACGGCAGCGTGGCGTCGAACGTGACGGCGACGGTGACGGGTTTCCGCGGCACGGACAGCCTGAACGGAACGGTGACCGAGGTGTACAACTCAAGCCACGCGCTGGGCAGCGACGGCTCGACGTTGTCGGCGGCCACCACGCTGACCAATGCGTCGATCAACGGCGGCGGCTATATCTCGGACTACATCGTGTCCTACGTGAACGCAGCGGGCACGATCACACCGGCGCACGTCGTCGTGACGGCATCGACCGATACCAAGATGTACGACGGCACGACGGCAAGCAATGCGGCCGTGACCAACATCACCGGTCTGGTAGGGAGCGACACGCTCACCAACCTGTTGCAGGCCTACAACAGTTCGCAGGTGCTGGGCGCGAACGGTTCTTTGCTGGTGGTCGACGGCAATGGCGTGGGCTTGAACAGCAGCATGGGCAGCCGCCTGGGCGACTACGCCATTACCTATGTCGGTACCGCAGGCACCATCACGCCGCGGCCGGTGGTGGCGTCGAACGTGATCTTGAATAGCGACGGTACGTTGAACCTTTCTCAGATCACGCTATCGGGCGTACTGCCCGGCGAGACGCTGACGATCGCGCAAGGCAGCACACCAGGCACGCTGATATTGACCGGACCGACGGCTGGTGATTACGTGCTGCTCGTTCCGCGCGTGGTACAGGCGCAGCCGCCCTTTGATGCGATCCAATGGCGTGGTGCGTTGCATACGGGACAGCGCATGATCGGCCTGATGCCGCCGCCGTGGATCACGGTGACGCAAACCGACGTGTCTCCGGTATTGATGGATGTGGCGCAAAGCGGCCAGTTGCCCAGCCAGGCGTTGTACTGTGTGCAGGGAGCCGTTCGCGTACCCGACTATGTATCGGCGATGCCGGTGATGGGTTGCTCACAGATGGCGTCGAGGCATGCGGGTGGTTGACGCCTGCATGATGCGGGTAGCGCGTAGGTTGGGTTAGCGTCAATGGCACCAACTTAAGCATCGTCGCCCCGGCGAACGCCGGGGCCTAGTGACTTTGAGGGCCTAAAAAAGTCTCTGGATCCCGGCGTTCGCCGGGACGACGGTGTTAAGTTGTTTTGCAGTATTCGAACAAAGGGCGCTTATAAGTAGCACCATCCGTATGCGAGAAAAATGGGGAATACCTGCACATGAACACCGAAGCAAAGTCCGCTGCAAGCGATAACGCCTCCCCGTCGACCGAACCGGTCTTTTCGCTCGGGCGCTTCGAATCGGTGTGCTATGCGCGCAAGCATGAAGCGGCGGCACGCGAGTTCGTCGCCTTGCTGAGCATGCTGGATCGCAACTACGGCGGGCTCGACGTCGGTTTCGATGCGCAGCCCACCGCCAGCATGATGGGCGCGGACCAGGATCCGCACATCATCAACCGCATCTGCTCGGCGCTGTCGGCGTTGTTCAGCGATCCGACTTTCAGCCTTTCCTTCGATGGCTATCGGCAGCTGCTGTATTTCCATCGCTGGATCGCCACGCTGTTCGCCGCCAGCTCCTTCAGGAATGCCGATCACATCCTGCGTGCGCTCAACATCAAGGGCGCGAACGCCAGGGCGGTGGAAGTCAATAATCGCGACCTGGCCAAGTTCTGCCTGCTCTACACGCCGAATTCCGAGATTCCGATGAACATGGAGGCGTTGTGGCAGACCGATCGCCATCTTGCGGTGGCGCTTGCCTGCGCCTTGCTGTCGCCGCGTTTCCTGGGCACCGTCGCCGCGCACGACAAGCGCGAAGTGTTGCTGCAATGGCTGCCTTCGAAACTCGATGCGATCGAAGACCTGAACGTGCTGCCGATTGGTGTGCTGCACGATGTCTATATGCATTGCAGCTATGCCGACACACCGAAGCGGCATGCGATCAAGGCGCCGATCAATCGATTGGTGCGCAAGAAGCTGGTGGAGCAGGGCATCAAGGACGTGGAAGGCCCGCCGCGCGCGTGTGCGCCGGGCGAGAAGCCGCTGCTGATGGTGATACTGGAATGGTTTTCCGGTTCGCATTCGATCTATCGCACGCATTCGGCATCGATCAAGGCGGCGCGCGAACGTTTCCGCGTGGTGGGCATCGGCCATGCGGGGCAGGTGGACGAGCTGGGCAAGGCGGTGTTCGACGAGTACATCGAGGTAAAGGGCGAGACCGTTTCCTTTGTGCGCGCCAAAGCGCAGGAACTGCGGCCGGAGATCGTCTACTACCCCGCCTTCGGCATGTTTCCGCACAGCATCTATCTGACCAACCTGCGCCTGGCGCCGGTGCAGATCGTTTCCTATGGACATCCGGCCACGTCGATGTCGCCTTACATCGACTATTTCGTGCTGCCGGAAGATTGGGTGGGCGATCCCAGCCTCTTCAGCGAAAAGCTGCTGCCGTTGCCGAAGGCGGCGATGCCGTTCGTACCCTCAGCCCAGACGGGTACCTATCACCCCAAGCTGCGCGAGCATCCGGATGCCGTGCGTGTGGCAGTCGCCGCAACCACGATGAAGTTGAATCCCGGTTTTGTCGAGGCGCTTGCACGTATTCGGCGTGAGGCGGCGCGGCCGGTCGAATTCCGTTTCTTCATGGGCGTGGCGCGCGGGCTGGTCTATCTGGAAGCACGCGATCTCATTCAGCGCTACCTGCCAGAGGCTGCTATTCATCCCATCATGCCGTATGCCGAATACATGGCGCGGGTCAACGAATGCGACCTTTATCTGAATCCGTTTCCATTCGGCAACACCAACGGCATCGTCGATGTCACCGCCTTGGGCATGGTTGGCGTGTGCAAAACCGGACCCGAGGTGCTGGAGCATATCGATGAAGCGCTCTTTACGCGCATCGGTCTGCCGGATTGGTTGATTGCCAAGTCGAACGACGAGTACGTGAAGGCTGCAATTCGCTTGATCAACGACGACGCGCTACGCCTGTCGTTACGCCGCGACTTGATCGAACGCACCGCTGTAAACGAGTTCTACCGCGGACAGCCGGAATGTTTTGCGCAGCAGCTTCAGGCATTGATCGCATAGCCATCGTCACTGCGCTTGCTTTACGTCATCGAGTTTCAAACGAGGTCGCTTAAACGGGTATCCGCCATCAGACGTGACTCATCCAGTGCAGGAGAGTACCGATGAACACCGCCCACAAGAAGCCTATTTCCCCCAAGCGCATGCTTGGTGCCGTTAGCGTTCTCTCTCTGAGTCTGTCCAGTAGCCTCGCCTTTGCCGACGGCGGAACGGCGGGCAAGTCCGCGTCTGGCCCTCCTCCGGGTGGTGCTGGCGGTTCTTCGCTTGCTACAAGTCCCGCCACTGGCAATGGTGGCAACGGTGCGGCGGGTACCGGCGGTGGTGGTGGCGGCGGTATCAGCATCGTTACCGGCAATGGCTATCGCGGCGGCAGTTACAGCAACTACTACGGCGTCAGCCCTGGTGGTGTGGGTGGAAGCGTGGGCGGCGGCGCCGGGGGAGCTGGGGGCGTTGGCGCCGGCGGTGGCGGCGGAGGGGCTGGTGTGCTCAATCCGGCAGGCCCTTCGTTGACCACCTCGATCTCTGGTGGCGCCGGCGGAAATGGTGGCAGCGTCGTCGACTACCCTGGTGGTGGTGGCGGCAATGGCGGTCTCGGTGTGCTGGTGACAGCAAGCAGCGCCACCGGAAGCCTGACCATTTCCAGTACAGGCGCTTTGCAAGGAGGCGCGGGTGGCAATGGTGGGAGCCCTTCTGGTACCAGCGGCAATTACCACCCCAATTATTCCGGTTACGGCGGTGGCGGCGGCGGCGATGGCGGCGCGGGCCTGTTTATAAATAGCCATGCGTTGACCATTACCAATAGCGGCGCTATCCAGGCCGGTAACGGCGGTACCGGCGGTAAAGGAAGTGGCGGTACTGGCGCGGGAGGCGCCGGTGGTGCGGGCGGTTCTGGCGTAGGAAGCCTCAACAGCGATGTGACCGTTACCAACAACGGGTCGATTTCCGGTGGTACGGGAAATCATGGCGGTGACGGCAACGTTGCCGGCTATGGCCCGAACAGCGGCGCAGGTGGTGCAGGCGGTGCCGGGGGCAATGCTGTCAGCGCATCGGGAGGAAGCCTGACCATCAGCGGTTGCGGTGCTCTCTCAGGCGCTGCCGGTGGCGATGGTGGCAAAGGCTTTGGCGCAAGCCCTGGCGGTGCGGGTGGCGCGGGCGGTACCGGCATCAGCGCGAAAGGTGGAACTGCAACCAGCGTCGACAACTGCGGCACCATCTCAGGGGGTGTCGGTGGCATCGGTGGTGCGAGCACTGGCACAGGCGTGGGTGGTGTCGGTGGCGGGGGCGGCAGCGGCATCAGCGTAAGTGGCGAAACACTCACCATCACCAATAGCGGCACCATCTCAGGTAATGCCGGCGCTGCCGGCGGAACGGGTGGCATTCAAGGCGCGGATGGTACTGGCGGCGCGGGCGTCGAAGCTACGGGTGGAACGGCGAGCGTCACTAATACGGGAACCATCTCGGGTGGAAAGGGTTCTGGCACTAGCGCGGGCGGCATTGGCATTACGGGTTCCAACATGGCCGTCGTCAACAGCGGCACTGTTACCGGCGGCTTGAACGGCGACGGCGTCACGCTGGCCAATGCCATCCTGTTCACTGGCGGAACAAACAGCCTGACGCTGCAAGCAGGGTTCACGATCAAGGGCAACGTGGTGGCCGTAGCGGGCGGCAGCGATGTGCTGACGCTCGGCGGCGCGACCAATGCGAGCTTCGATGCTTCGACGATCGGTTCGCAATATCAGAATTTCGCCGCCCTGCAGAAAACCGGAAGCAGCAATTGGACCTTGCAAAACGGCACGACCAACGCGGCACCTTGGACGATCGCCCAAGGCACGCTCACCGCCACTAACAACATGAGTCTCGGCAAGGGTGCGGTAAGCATCGCCAGCGCAGGAACCTTGCAGGTGGCAACATCCAATCTGATCGTCGGTTCGACACTTACCAACAGTGGGCAAATCAATTTTGCTACACCGGCAAACCCGACCGCCGCCGCGGATTACAACACGCTCACGACGAAGAATTACGTTGGCAGCAGCGGTGCAATAGCTATGAACGTGTACGTCGCCGGCACCGGATCGCCAAGCAACATGCTGATCATCAATGGCGGCACTGCCACGGGGAACACGTCGATCCATGTCACTAACACGGGTGGAGGCGGTGCGCTGACAACCGGCCCTGGCATCGAGCTGGTCGCAGCAATGAATGGTGCAACCACCGCATCGAATGCTTTCAGCCTGGGTAATCGTGTTGCGGCAGGCGCGTACGAATATCAGCTGCAGCAAAATGGCCAGAACTGGTATCTGGCATCCACGTTGAATACACCTCCGCCGGCACCTGCGCCTACGCCGGCACCAACGCCCACTCCGACCCCAACTCCAACACCCACGCCGGCACCAACACCCACTCCGGTGGCAGCCGCATCGGGCCCATCGATACCCGACTACCGTAACGAAGTGTCGGTCGATGCTCGCGTTCCGCTATTGGCAGGGCGCTTGGGTCTGCTTGCGTTGGACACGCTGGATTACCGAACGGCGGTGTCGCAGGATCAATTTGCCCCTGTCGGTTCGACGGATAGCTATACCAAAGCGGGATGGGGCAGGGTGCTTGGTGCATCCGGTTTCATCCGTGGCATGTCCTATCGTCTTGGCGGTTTTCAAATCGGTTTCGATCTCTATCGTGGCGTTGCCGAGAACGGTGTCAAAAATATCGCGGGTGCCTACGTGGGCGTGAGCCGGAGCGACAGCGATATCGACAGCTTCAACCCGGGCGGCGGGGCTTGCAGGGCATGCCAGCATGCAGGCCTATTCAGCGGGGATCTATTGGACGCGCTACGCACCGCAAGGCTTTTATACGGATGCCGTACTGCAAGGCACGCGTTATGACGATATACGGGCCGATTCGGTCAACACCGGCAACAACCAATCGTTCCGATCGAGCGGCTCGGGCTTCACGGCGTCCCTGGAAGGCGGCTATAAATTCAGCTTCAACAACGGCTGGGCCGTCACTCCGCAGGCGCAGTTGATCTTCCAGCATCTGTCCTTCAAAAGCGGCCAGGACGACTATGGCTCCATCGACTATCGCGACACCAACAATGGCTACGGTCGAATCGGTGCGAAACTCAGCAAGGATTGGACGGCGGATCAGGCGACCGCTTATCAACCGCGGCTATTCACGCTCTGGGTGCGCGGCAATCTATGGCAGGCATTGGGAACACAGGGCGAAACGACGTTTTCTTCGTTGACACATCAGTATCCCGTTACCTTGAAGACTAATCTCGGCGAAACCTGGTTCGACTTAGGCGTCGGGATAACTGCCAGACTCGCAAAAAATGTCATGATGTTTGCGACCGGCGACGTAAATATTTCGGTGGACGGCAAGCATGGCCATGAACGCGCAGGAAGGGTCGGCGTGAAAATAGAACTCTAGCAGCCGGGATGGTAATCGTAGGTTGGGTTAGCGCAGCGTAACCCAACGTAGTCGAGCGGCATTGTTGGGTTACGCTGCGCTAACCCAACCTACGGGAGTCAACGTTGGATAACGAAACCGGAGTGGATGGCGAAACCGACTTGCAGGAGCCTGCACCGCAGCAGGCCGAGGTGCAGTATTCGTTTTCCAATGGCTTGGTCGCACTCCTGTCCAGGCTGAACATCGGCTTGGCATTCACCTCTTATCAGTCCGGCTTGCTGTATCTGCTCGGGCAACGCGAAGACGGTGGCTTGCACTTGCACCAGTCGGAAATCATGAAGCCGATGGGTGTCGCGGTCGATAAAAAAGGCAGCATGGCCGTTTGCTGTGACGCGCAGATCATACGCTTCGAAAACGTATTGGAATCAGGCGAAAAGACCGATGATGGTTTCGACGCATGCTATATGCCGCGCACCATCCATTTGACCGGCAGGCTTGATGCTCACGATATCGGCATGGATGCCAAGGGTCGAACCATCTTCGTCAACACGCAATTCAACTGCGTGGCGACGGTTTCCGCGCGACACAGCTTTGAAGCGATCTGGAAGCCACCCTTCATCTCTCACATCGTTGGCGAGGACCGTTGCCACCTCAATGGCCTTGCCATGGTCGATGGTAAGCCCGCTTATGTCACCGCCGTGAGTCGTTCCGATACCATCGATGGTTGGCGCGACCGCCGGGCCGATGGCGGCATCGTCGTGGATGTGGCGAGTAACCGGATCATCTGCGAAGGGCTGTCGATGCCGCATTCGCCGCGCGTGCACAACGGTGCGTTGTGGGTACTCAACTCAGGCACCGGTGAGCTTGGCAAAGTCACCGACTTCAAAAGAGGCTTGGGAAAGTTCGAACCCATAGCGTTTTGTCCGGGGTTTTTACGCGGCCTTGCCTTCTACGACAAATACGCCTTCGTTGGGCTGTCCAGGCCACGCTACAAACGCTTTGAAGGATTGGCGCTCGATGCAAGGCTAAGGCAAGCGGATTCCGAGCCCTGGACCGGCGTACATGTAATCGATCTGGAAAAGCGCTCATGTGTGAGCTGGTTTCGCATCGATGGGCCAGTGGCCGAGTTGTACGACGTGGCAGTGATTCCCCATTGTTCGCGGCCGATGGTGGTCAGTCCGAATGCACCGCAGGCTTCCAGCATGATTACGCTGCCAAGAACGTAGCAGTGCGCCTTGGCGCTGAAACACATGCTCGACGGTTGAGTCACGTTATAACTGTCATGTCCATTATGGCCGTGTAAGGCCTCACATAAATGATGACGCAAAGTCTTGCGCAAGCGCGTATCGTACGCGGGCGCATATCCACATATGCGTACTTGCGCGAACGCCTATCGGCGCGGCCGGTATCGGTGTTCCAGGGGGCGCGGTCACCTAACGCGACAACGGGAGACCCAAGGCTATGAAGACTCGACTGCTCATCGCAGTGGCGGTGATGGCGTTCGCTACCTGTGCATTCGGAGCGAGCCCCACCACGCTCAAGCTGCAACGAGGAGGCACTACCGTGCCCGTCACCACGCCGCTTGGAGGCGCACCGCTGACCAGCCTGGAACTGGACCCGGCCATGAGCGGCGGCGATACCGATTCGGGCGATGGACTGGGCTTTGCATCGAAGCAGGTCGTCAATCGCACGATTGCCCGCGGACACGCCGGCAGCAACCGGACGGGACATGCCGGGCGCGCCAAATCGAGCCCGGAGCTGCTCGGCGGCCTCGACGGCCTCAACTTTCACGACCAGCGCTACGCCAATGGCGGCAATCAGTTTTCGGTGGAACCGCCTGATCAAGGGCTGTGCGCCGGCAATGGTTTCGTGGTGGAAAGCGTCAACGATGTGTTGGCGATCTACGACAAATCCGGCAACAAGCTGGTCGGACCGGTCGACCTCAACACGTTCTACGGCTATCCCGCGGCGATCAATCGCAGCACCGGTGCATACGGGCCGGAAATCACCGATCCTTCCTGCTACTACGATGCGAGCACGCAGCGCTGGTTCCAGGTGGTGTTGACGCTCGATCGCATCGGCACGACCTCGTCGCTGGCCGGCACCAATCATCTGGATATCGCGGTGAGCCAGACGGCCGATCCCACCGGCGCATGGAACATCTATCGCTTGCCGGTGCAGAACAACGGCACGCAGGGCACGCCGGATCATGGTTGCGCGGGTGGCTTCTGCCTGGGTGACTATCCGCATATCGGCGCCGATGCGAATGCGATCTTCCTGACCACCAACGAGTTCGCGTTGTTCGGCTCCGGTTTTTACGGCGCGCAGATCTACGCCATCTCCAAGCAGGCGTTGGCGTCTGGCGCTGCATCGCCGAACGTGGTGCTGTTCAACGGCGGCGATCCGAGCATTCCGGCGCCTGCATTCACGGTATGGCCGGCGATCTCATCCGGCGGCCAATACGCCACCGCCCACGGCGGCACTGAATACCTCTTGAGTTCGGACGCCGTGTTCTACGACTCGGGCACCTCCAACACCATCTGGTTGTGGTCGGTGTCGAACACGCAGGCGATCAACAGCACGCCCATGGATGTGACGCTGAAAGTCGCGCCGCTGACCGTGCAGCAATATGCCGTGCCGAGCAGCCTGGCCCAGCAGAAACCCGGCAGCACGCCGTTGCGTGACTGCTTTGCGTTGACCGGCTGCGCGCCGACCTATCTCGGCTATCCCAATCACGTCTATTCCACGCCACGCGAGTTGGCAGTGAACGACTCGCGCATGCAGCAGGTGAGCTACGCCAACGGCAAGCTGTGGGGCACGCTGGATACCGACGTATTGCTGAGTGACGGCAGCCATGGTTCGGGCATCAACTACGTCGTGATCAATCCGAACTCCGGCGGCATCTTCGCCAACGACACGCTGGCGCTGCCCGATGCAAACCTCACCTATGGCGCGGCGGCCGTCACACAAAGCGGACGCGGCGTGATCACCTTCACCGTGGTCGGCCCCAACGATTATCCCAGCGCCGGCTACGCCAGCCTGGATGCGAAGATCGGCGCCGGCGACGTGCATATTGCCGCGGCGGGCGCAGGGCCTTGGGATGGCTTTACCGGCATTCCCTACCTGGGCGACAACCGCCCGCGCTGGGGCGATTACGGTGCGGCCGCGGCCGATGGCAACACGATCTGGATTGCATCGGAGTACATCGCGCAAACCTGCACCTTGACCGAGTACCTAACCCCTCCGCTGTTTCAATGCGGCGGTACGCGCGGTGCGCTGAGCAATTGGGCGACGCGTATTTCGGCGATCGGGTTCTGAGTTGGCGGCAGAGCTCGCTCAAGGGAAATGGCGGAGTGCGGGCGACTGCCCGCACTTCGCTTTTAATTTGGATCACTGACACAGATCGCTGAAAGAATGAGCAGTGCAACAAGTCGCCAGCCGCGGCCGTGACTCCGGCTATCGCCTCACCCACGACGGTATTGTTCCGCCTACGGGGGAGGGGTGAACCAAGGTAAGATGCGAACATCCAACGTCCCGGCCGCTTTTCACTTCCGTTTCACAGGCAAGCCCGGATCGTTGTACGAATTTTACGCGCGTCATGGATCCACTGGGGAGTTGGATACGATGCACGAACGAGCAAGGTTGCTGGCAAAAGCAGGCTGGAAGCACGTGGCCATCGTCGCGGCTTACGCCGTTGGTCTGTGGCTGTTTCGCCAGATCATCATTCCGCATTATGTGTTGCTTACGGGGGTGCGTGTTGCCGCGCTGGCCCTGGTGCCTTATCGCTATTGGCCGGCATTGATCATCGGCGAAGAGTTTGCACTGGTGCCGATGACGATCACCTGTTGGACTCAATTCGGCGCGGTGTGGTCCTTGCTTAATCTGCTTCCTGCTACGGCCCTTATGGCGCCGGTGGTTTATGCCGCGCGTCAGCGCGGTCAGATGATCGGGAAGGCGGGGCAGGTGAATGTCGTGGTGCTGCTGATCTGCGCCCTCGCGATCGCGGCGGTGTGCACGGCGTACAACCTGTTGATGGCGTCTTCTGCCATCGTTCCGGCGAATGCACCGAAGCTGCACTACGACCAGCTCGCTGGCCAGTGGTTGCTGGGTAATTTCCTAGGCATCTTGACCCTGGTACCGACGGTGTTCGCCTGCCACGAAGGTATGGCGCGCCATGGCTGGAAACGATGGATGTCGCAGGCCGTCGAAAGCCGCCTGGTATTCGAGAGTGCGTGCCTGATCGTGCCCATGCTGGCGTTGCTGTTGTGGATCGGGTTTACCTTCCCGCATGTGCGCAGCGTGGCGCAGGTGTGTTTGTTCTTGCCGGTGGTGTGGCTCGCCCTCCGTCATGGCTGGGCGGGTGCAGCGTTCGGCGGCACCATGGCGAGCCTGGCGGTGGTCGTGTTGATGCCGGAGCGCTTCGATCAGGGCACGATGCAGGCGGAGGTCATCATCGCGTTCGCCATCAGCACGATGCTGCTTGCCGGCGCGCGCGTGGCCTTGCTCAGTGCGCGCGCTGAAAAGGAGCGCGCTGATATGCAGCTCGCGTTGGAACTGGCGCGCAGCAACTTCCATATCGGTGAGATGCAGATGCGCTCGACGGCGCAGGCCCTGGAGCAGATCCGGGAGACCGTCCGCGGGGGCTACGCGTTGATGATCGACCGTCTTCGGCATTTGCAGCCGGCCATGGATGATGGCGGCTATATGCGTGTGGCGGCGGCGGCACAAGAACAGCTGTTCGGGTTGGCGGACAGCTTGTATCCGCAATCGTGGCGCGAGCGCGGGCTTCCTGCCGCCTTGCGAGAGGGTGCCGTGGCCAGGTTGCTGGACGAGTCCGGCATGCGTTACGTCTGCGATCTGCGGGGACCGGTCAGCCAGTTGTCATCCAGCCTGCACCTGGCTATCTATCGGACGGTGTGCGAGGGCATCGTCGAGGGATGCAGCAACAAGGATGTCAGCACCGTTCGCGTACGTGTGCGCGCGGGTACGCGGGCAGGGCGCCTGGGTGCGTTTGTCCAGTTGAGCTTCGATCGCCACCCGGCGGATCTTGCCTACGTAAAATGGGAAAACTTGATGCCACGCCTGCTGCGTTCAGGCAGCGGCCTGGGCATGAAGGCCCTGAGCAGCCGTGCTGCCAGTTTCGAAGGCACCGTGCGTCGCCGGGAGCGCCCCTATGGTCGAAGCATCAGTTGCCTGATGCTCGACCCATAGAACGAAAGAACCCGGCGTTTGCCGGGCTCTTCGTTTGAAGCAGGCACTGCGTTTTCAGGCGCCGTGCGTACTGCACGTGACCACATCGCAGGTCTGCATGACGTTGGTTTGCGTGCTGGGCTTCGTCGCCGGCGTGGCGGCGGATGTGGCCTGCAAGGCGGTGGTCCCATCACTCAGCGGCGTTGCGCTGATCACCGTAGTGCCATCGTTGTAGACAACGGCCCTGGCCGCAACCGGCGATGCGGCGATAGCGGCCGCTGCTTGCTGCGGTGTGCTTACGAACTGTGGATTGCCAATCGGCAGCACGATGAACTGACCACCAGACGTCCCGACGGCGCCAAGCACGTTGCCACCCGCGTCGTTGATCTGAACATAGGTGATGCCACCCTCGACGAAAGTGTAAGCGTGGTAATGCGGATTGAGGCTGACATCAACAGCATTGGGCCAAGCCTGGCCAAGACCCTGCACAGGCGCGCCGGCGCTCGCCGCGCCAGACAGACCCAATGCAAACAAGGCGGCGAACAACGTGCGACGAGCAACGAGCTTTGACATACAAGATCCCCTTCTTGGGTAAACGGTGCACCCTGCACCGGTGGAAACGCAATCTAGCATTCCAGTTCACGATCTCAGTGTGTAGGACGACGGGGATGGGTGGGATGGTTCAGGCGGACGTGATGGTTATGTGAAAATAGCCGTGTGCGCCCTGGGTTTGAGAGCAGAAAAAAGCTCCGCTTCCTCCCGCCAGAAGCGGTCATTCAACGAAATAATTTGACGATGCGATCTGCGACAAGTGAACGCAGATTTTGGAATTCGAGAAGGGACATCTATGTTGCACTTAAAGCCCAAGCGAATTGCTGTTCTTCTAGCTGTTGTACTTTACGTGTCTTCGCTTTTCCTACCCGCTTTCTCTTACGTCCCGTTCCTGGGCGATGCGCGCAGGCCTTTTTCATACTTCTATGGATGGGCCGCATTGCCGTTCTGTCCTGTTGCGATGCTGTTTTTGGAGTTCGCCGCTTTCGCATGGGCAGCCAACCCCATCTTCTTTGGTGCGCTTCTCAGTAGCGGGTTTGGTAGATATCGCTTGTCCGCCATTTTGGCTGCAATGTCCGTGGCAATCGGCGCGGCGTTCTTCCCGTTGTCTGCGTTGCACCCCGTAATAATTCCGCTGAGCGGTGAAGGCGAGACTCTCAATTATCCGAAGCCAATGCTCGGATTTTATTTGTGGATGGCGGCATTTCTCGTGATCTTCCTGACTGCTTTGATTGCCGATTACCATCAGCGGCATGCGAAAGCTGTAGAAAAAGTAGCGACGAGGTAGGACTCTTGTTGCGTTGTAATCCAACGGATGGCCTGAGCCCAGGCTCCCTCCATGCGCGACAACTCCTGCCCCAAGCCAGGCGCGAACGCATGAAACTTGCGGCGGGAGCACTGCCTTTTGATAAGGGCGCTGGGGACATATCGGCCGCTTGCAAAGCCATAGAGGCGCACCTGCTTCTTGTTCTGGGAAAACGCGCGCAGATAGAACTGTGGAACAAAATGATGTTCCTTAGGGTCGCTGCCGCCATGTTGCGTTTGAGTGATCGTGCTACAAATAGAGAGCTCAGGTCGCGGCAGGTATCACCGGCTCGCCCACACCTGCTCGAAACTCATCCCCGTGATGCCGGCTTGCTTGATCCTTTGCGCCAACTCGTCGCGCGCCGCGTCGTTGACGTAAATACCCCCAATCGAGGGCGGGTCAACGAACACAGCGGCGTGGGTTGGGATTGCTGCATCGATGAAAGATGGCTTGGCGATGACGCCCGACGGCCGCTTGACCGACTTGGCTTCATCCACACACGCAATGGGATGGGTCGGATTGAAGTAATACTCAACGTGACCCTCCACATCGAGTTCAAGCAGTTGGCCAAACTGCAACAGAAAATCACCCAGCGCGTCGCGGGCCTTGGCACTCAGCACCAAGCCATCGGCAGTGAAGGGGCTGATGTCGGCACGCGGCTTGGGTTCCTTCTTGCGCTTTTCTTTAAAGACTTCGAGCTTGGGGCGTCCTGTCCAGTGGAGGGGGCGACCATCGCCTTCAAACTGATCCCAAAAGTGCTTGTCTGCCTCATCGGTGGCCACCAACATCGCGACCTTGTTGATCAGGTCGTTTTTGATCTGCCAAATCCTCATGAATTGATATCACTTATCAGTAGGGAGGGCGCCGGTTGCTAAGTGCCTTCGTGCCTCTCCGTTTGGAAAGTCAGGTCGCAGTGGATGTCGTTGCCTCGCCCCACACCTGCACGAAGCTCATGCCGGTGATGCCCGCCCGCTGGATCCGCTGGCCAAGCTCATTTCGTGCTTCGTCGTTGACGTAGATGTCCCCCGGTGTCGAGGAGTCGACGAACACGGCTGGCGTGGTTGGGATGGTTGCGTCAATAAACGCAGCAGTGGCGATGTCGCCTGTGGGTCTGCGCTCGGAGCGTTCTGGGTCCACGCAGGCGATGACGTGGGTGGGATTGAAATAGAACTCCGTCTGGCCCGCGACATCGAGTTCGAGCAACTGGCCAAACTGGGACAGAAAGTCGCCCAATGCCTCATGGGCTCTGGTGCTGAGCACCAGTCCGTCGGCGGTGAAGGGGCTGATGTCGGCGCGCGGCTTCGGAACCTTGGCGCGTTTATCTTTGAAGACTTCGAGCCTGGGGCGACCTTTCCACTGCACCGGGCGACCCGCGCTCTGAAATCGCTCCCAAAAATCGTAGTCGCCCTCGGACTCTTTCGTTCCGACCAACATGGCGACTTTGTTGATCAAATCATTCTTGATCTGCCAGATATTCATGGATCACCACTCATCAAAAAGGAAACGTGCCGGTTGAGAGTTCTTGCTTCATGCCGCGGAGCGCAAGGCGCCCTTGTGTGCCCTCCTGCGGATGCACGTTGGCCACGCGCCTCAAACGGAATTGGACCGTCGCATGGTAGAGATCGGTATGGACGATGGAATGCACCGTCGCCCCAGCCAGGCTTACTGGCTTTTCGGAACTCAACCAGCGCGGAAGCCGCACACCGTTGTCAACGTCATTGATGCCGATGCCCCATTTGAAGAGCAGCATCCGCGACACCAGGGCACGTGAGTCAGTGACCGCGACAATGTGATGGCTTGCCAAGCTCCCTTTCTTGGCATCGCTTGGCTTGGTCTCGCCGGCTGCGTTGAGATGGCGTGTCAGTCGGGCAGAATGGTTAACAGGCTTCACCGCTTCCGCCTCCAACTCGCCAATGCTTGCGGGCTGCGCGACGCCCTTTTCATACCGGACACCCGGCGGCAGCTTTTGCCTGGCTTCTTTGACCGCTTGCCGTGTCTTTCGCTCAGAGGCCGCCATCAGGCCTTTGGCCGTTGGGGTGAGATGCTCGCCATTCTTCGCGCGGACCGCATCCTTACCTTCATCCAGGAAAAGACCATTGATGATCTCATGAGAGTTGTCGTGCCTAACGACATCAAGCATCCCCGTGCGCATGTCGAGGATGTCCGAACTCGATGCGTTGATGGGACCTGTTCTGTTCGCGTTGTCCATCGTGAACGTTCCTTGCGAAAGTGCCGGCCATAAATCCTGACGGTGGACACCGACGCGGGCCGTGGTCGCGCCGATACCAAGTAATTGTTACGGCTACAAGGGAGGAGCGAGCGCGTCACCGTTAGTGAGGTGTTGCGGTGTGATCATCCTGGCGGCAGGCGTGACTTTGGGCGTCGTATCAGGTGGTTCGCCGCGCCCAACGCTCGTCCATGGTTGCCCACGTTCTTTTCTGTGCACGGTGTAAAACGGATTTCCAAAGACATCCTCGTATTCGAGGACCAGTAGCCATAGACCATTGGGTAGGTTGCGCAGATCTGTTGGATTGAAGTCGTCGGAGAAGATCGCATCAATGTTGATACGGCCATTTTGGCCGTCAAAGGTGTCACCAGCAGCTAGGGGCGCGAGCTCGCACGAAGGTCCGAATCCCTTTCGTCCTTCGCCACGAACACTCAGGCGAATGTTAATCGCCGGCCCAGCGCCGATATTTCGAAGCACGCAAGTCACAAGGAGGCCGAGATCCACTGGCCTAGTGATTAGGATGTTTTGGCGGTCAATCGCCTTTTTATCCCCAGCCGGGCCAAGAACCAGCAGTGGCCGAAAGCCATCTTCGTGATGGCGCTTGTCCTGTTCGCGTGTCTTCGCGAAGTGGTCGTTGGCCTCCTGGCGTTGGCCTTGGCCTTCGAGGATCGCTTGGCGGGTGAACCAGGCCATGAACGCTGTGAACACCGCCATGACAGCCGTGAACACCGCAGCGGCGGCGGTGCTGATCGCAGTGATCGCATCCCAAGTGTTCTTATCCATGAAGCCCCCAGATCCGTCCGCAGAGTATACGGCGGCATGGGCGGGCGGAGCTGAGGATTACGTCATTCGTTCGATGGCCGACGGCCGCCCAATCTTGTCCTTAGATGAGACCGCAGAGCCGACTCACCCTCGGCACGTGCTTGCACCTGTTCGTGGGCCAGGATGGCTTCGCGATCGGTGGGCGCAAGGGCAGGCCCTCGTCCACGTTGTTCCCGCCTCCCCATCGCCGCACGGCGGCGATGGGGAGGTGCTGCCCACCTTCCTCGCTCCGCTGACCGGGCTCCACGGCGCAATCCGGCGACGAGGGAGAACACCATGGGCCTCATCCAAGATCGCCAAGGCAACTACCAGCCCACCGGCACCATCACCGAGCAGGACATCCTCAGCGCCGCCGAAACCCTCCTGCGGGCCAAGCTGGAACGGCCGGGCAGCATCAGCAATCCCCAAGATGCCGGCAACTTCCTACGCATGCGATTGGAGGACTGCGACACGAAGAGTTCCACGTCCTCTGGCTCGACAACCGCCACCGCATCCTCGACTGCCAGAAGCTCTTTACGGGCACCGTTGACGGCGCCAGCGTCCATCCCCGCGAAGTCGTCCGAGCCGCCCTCGCCATCAATGCCAGCGCGGTCGTGCTGGCGCACAACCATCCGAGCGGGGTGGCCGAACCGAGCAGTGCCGATCGAAGCATCACCCAGGAACTCATCGCCGCCCTACGCCTGATTGACGTGCGGGTGCTCGATCACCTGGTGATCGGTGCCAGCAGCGTCGTCAGCATGGCGGCACGCGGGCTCTTGTAGCCCGCGTCTGTCGCGCACATCTGTGCAGCTGACAGGTGCGAATCAAGCAGCACCCTTGTCTAGCGCTTCCAGCTTGCGTTTGACCATGGCCTCGAACCTGGTGGACGTGACATCGTGGCCGAGGTTCCGGTCGTTCTCCCACAAGGCGCCGTTGTAGATGTAGTAGATGGCGCGGATACGACGATGCTCTGCATCAATGTGCATGAAATAGTTCTTCCGTTGAACCAGATCGAACATCACCACCAGCGGCAACAATCGGCTGATCTGGAAAAGACCTTCAAGAGTTTCATCGGTCGGGTAATGGTGATGGATTACTTCGATGGCCACCCAAGGGTGGCGCCCAGTCAGATTTAGGTCGTTGACCTTGGCGCCGAACACGTCATGTCGACAACGCGTTTCCGCCGACAACGTTCGGGTCACTTCGGGGCGCCAAATGTAATCTTTGATTTCAGCAAAGGGAGCCCACGATCCTTTGTGCTCGCCGGGTTCATTCCAGGTATTGGTTCCGAGCTCGACGCTAGTGCCAGGACTGAACTCGGACAACTTCTTTATGAGGTAAGCGATCCGCTCATTGTGTGCGGGGTCATTCTCCCGGCGGTCGTCTGTCCATCGTCGCCCCCCTGCGGACAAGGCAAAGAAATGGGGGCTTTCCCCGCCTCGCGCGGACAGGCGAAAGTCCCACGTTTCATTGAACAGGGTATTCGCCCGTGCCTCTTCGAGCTTGCGGGCGAACCTGAGCTCTTCGTATCGAATCTTGTGCTCGTCGCCATTTGCATCGCGGTAAACCGCCACGGGGTGCTTGGCCATGCGCTGTCTCGCTTTGTTGGTCCTATGCAGACCTATCGACAACGCCAACTGGTAGCTTGAACAAGAAAGAGAGAACGAGTTCTCAGTTCGGGTGTTTCCTGGTTTCTGGACGTTCGGTGTTTCGCTCCACCTGCGCTCCGTTATTTGGCTACGCGTTTTGCCCTGGGTTGGACAGCGGCGCGCTTCATGACCGGGTTCTTTGGCCAGCCGCGCCTCCACGTCTTTGGTCCAGGCGACCAGATCGGAGCCACACGCCTGCATCCAGTCGTGGATCTGCAAGCCATCCAGCCGAACCACAGCCCGCTCTGCCGCCCCAGTAACAAAAGCTTAGGGACGCCCCAAGCGCTCGGCGAGCTCGACCTAGGTGAGGCCTGCTTTTTCGT
Organism: uncultured Dyella sp.; assembly: GCA_966430775.1. Taxonomy (GTDB): domain Bacteria; phylum Pseudomonadota; class Gammaproteobacteria; order Xanthomonadales; family Rhodanobacteraceae; genus Dyella_B. The sequence goes on from CBJMMB010000019.1 coordinate 33,609, forward strand.
GAGCCGCGCGAAGGGCTTCCAGAAAGCAGGTGTTCTCACGCCGATAAATCGACTTGATCCCCCGAAGTTGGGCTTTCTTTCGCGTGGTCATGGCCCGTTCTGAGTGAAACTGGCCATAACCATATACGCGTTCGCCACCCCCGTCTTGGCGAGAAGCGCTCGGATCTGGGTGCGAACGGTCGCGATGCTAAGGCCCGCCGTCTCGGCGTAGTCCTGCGGGCTGGCTCCGTGGGCCAGGGCGTCCGCCAAGCGTGCTTCCGCGGGGGGAATCCAAAGGCCCGCTGATAGCGTCCAGGGTCGGCCGGCGAGGCCGCCGTCTGCGCCCGGATCAGCACCACCAGCGATGCGGAGGAGAGGGCGCCGATGCCGCCGGGCAGGGTAGGAGACGGAGCGGGGCGGAGTGTATGGAGCCCGAAGAACGGAAAGATCGTGAACCAGAAGCTTTTGTCCAAGTCGCCAAATCCGTTGGCTGGGCTTGCGAATAAAATCGGAGCTCATAGGGCGTATGTGGCAAACAACATCATCGAACGCCAAAGGCCCGCAACAATATCCGTGCCGCGAAGCCGATGTTCTCCGTCTTCCCGTTAACTCAGACCTTTTCCACCCGTATTGTTCGGAAGGAGAAAGACGCTGCCGATGATTAAGCCTTCGGAAAAGCAGCTCGACCTCGCTCTCGACGACGCCTTCAAGCACGACTTCGTCTTCGCAACGTGGTTCGTGGACCAGACGAAGTTCGCGGGAATGGGCGCCACCTATCTGTGGTCACGTTCCAACCATCCATGGGGTCGGGTGGCGCACACGACGCTCGATCCCATCACAGGCGAGCCGGTAACCACCATCAAGGAAGGGGAGACCGATGTGCTGGTGGTGTTCGCCACGGCAAACGGCCTGAGGTTTGCCTTGCATATCGAGAATAAGGTTTCACTCGGCAAATTCATGCCGGAGCAACCGGAGCTCTATGCGGTCCGCGCGCGTCAATGGCTGGGCAACCCGAAATATCAGTCTTACACCGACTTCGAAACAGTGCTGGTCACACCGAAAGCCTTTTACCAGCGGAACGAGCAGGCTTGTCGGGTTTTCGACCGATACATTCCACATGAAGACATTGCCCAGTTCATTCCGCTGTTTTCACAGGGAACCATGCCCATCTCATGATCGCCACTGGGGAGTGGGCTGGGTCGCCGTAGCACTTAGGCAAGGCTGACCAGCACGTTGCCTATGGTCCGCCTTGGGCCGCGTTGTTGGCGACATGCCTGACTTGGCGAAGGAATGTGGATTGGCTAGGGATGCGCCGAGGGGCGGCTGGATACGATATGGCGACGAAGCCGAACACTTGCGAATAACCACAGCGCGATGAGGATGCCGCTCATCACCAAGCCCACGCAATCGTCGGCGAATTCGCTGCTCAAATCGCCGCGCCGTCCGTTGGAAAGAGGTCGGCTGATGGACGGATTGTTGAGCAGATATTTCACCTGCAAACTCCGTCCACCATTTTGGATCGCGTCCTAATCCCTTTTGCTGGCATTCACCCAAAGCTTCGATCGCCCCATTTCGTCAGCGACGGTGTAGGTTCGTGTTCCCAGATCGAACGTGTATTGGACTTCATATCCTCTGTATCGGCGCGCTTGGAGGACAGTGGCTTGGGTCGTGCCCACTTGGTTGGGGTCGTCTAGCGCAATGGTATCGCGTAGCGTCTTGATGCACGCCGAAAAAAGCAGCAAGACCACGGAGCAACATAGCCAGACGAAAATCGGAATTAGGCACCGGTCGAGATCCGCATAGGTTTGCCGAAAGTTGATCATCTGTCGTGGTTCTTCTTTTGTGCACCAAGAGCCTTTTCGGTGCAGGTCATGGCGATGATGACGTGAACTCCACAGGCCACCCGGACAGCTTTTCAAAACGATCCACATGATCCACCACGAGCATGCCGCGTTCGCCCGCACTCGGATCGAGCCTTCCCGATACACCTTCCACCCGGAACAATCGAAGGCTCATATCGGGCGCACGTGGCGTGATGGCCGTTTCGAAGCGTCCGGCATTGGAGCTAGGGCTGAGGTGATCCGCGAAGCGGAACGTCACCCGTTGGCCACGAAAGTGGGCGTCTAAAAACGCGACACCATGCCGAGGATCACGCGCAGCGATTGCCGACAGGCTCACCGTCTTGGGTGAGTTCGAGGGCGTCTTGACCAATTGGCACACGGATTTTGAATCGGCGCTGGCCGCGCCGTTCCACATGCCGAGCCCGTGATGGCCAGCAGCCCGATTGCAAGCCAAGGCGAGCGCGTCACCATTTGCATGCGGATCCACACCAATATTGCGTTGAGGCGGCGGCCCCTTCGTTGATGCGGGCGTTGATGTCTTTCAAGGATGCGCCGGGCGCGTAGATGTCCGTGGAGGCGCCCAAGCCGCGATAGACGCCCACCTCCGTCCGATAGGCATTCATCTCGGTCCGGTGTTCGGTCGTCGGGTTCGTGGGATAGCCGATGTCAGGATCAGCGTAGTCCACCAGATGCTGCCCTTCATGAGCGACGGCCCCTGCGCCAAAGACATCTGCCAACTACCCCGAGCTCATGTTGCGATTGTATTGACGAAAAGGCGCGGACAAGGTGGAAGCCTGTCAAACGTCGATGTTCATGGACGTCTTGCTGGGCGCGTTGGCAATCACGCCGGACGCCAGCGATTGCGCGTTGAGCGTGACCCCGTTGCCATCATTGAGTGTGCCGATGTGTTGCGACGCGGCGGAGAGCGCTTTGTAGTCGGCCGAGTTCTTGTCGAGTTTGGACAAGCCCTTGTTCATCGTTTTGACGAATTGAGTGATTTGGGCGCATTGCGACTTTGTGATGCCCGATCCGCAGGCATAACGTCCGTCTGGATCTGTGTAACGGATGGGGTTGCTGTTGGCGTAATCGTATCGGTCGAAGTTGTTCACGTCGGCCGGCGCCAATGGCTTGGGATCGGTGGACAAAAATCGGCCAGTGGCCGGATCGTAGTAGCGGGCATTCATGTAGACCAGATTGGTCTCGGGATCATTGACGTGCCCTGAGTAGCCCGGTCCCTTCGGCGCGGTGCCCATGGCGACGGTGCCGTAGGGCGTGTAGTCGTAGGTGGCCGTGATGTTCCCGTTCGCGTCTGCCTCCGCCAAGGGGGTGCCTTGGGGGTCGGTGTAGACGTAAGTGACGGTGCCTTGCTGCTGGCCGTAGGCTAGGCCAGCCATTCCCATGCCCAGCGCGCAGACCAAGTGCGCCACGATCCGACGGTCCATCATCCCGTTCCCCTTGTGTCGTGTTCCACCACGGAGCTGACGGCGGACCGCCAGCGGAGCCATCACAGCAGGAGGGGATGGCGTAGCCCGTCAAGGCCGGCTGGCGTCCAGCGCTGGCCGAAGACTACGATGGAGCAACAGCGCGCCCCGCACGGGGGCAGTGGGGGCATGCGATATGGAAGTTGAGCTCACGAAGGATGAGATTCTTAGGCTGTTTGCCACGGGAGAACTCTTGCAAATCCTCACCGAGGGCAGCTTTTCGCCCACGGTAACGAAGTTGTCGAATACCGAAACCGCTTGCATTGAACTGCACAATGCGGGCGCCATCGACATTCTGGCGTTGACCAGTGATGAGATGCTCGCCTCGTTTGAAGGCGTAGCGTTCTTTTCCTGCGCTCACGCGATAGACCGGCTAATTCCACATCTGTCTTGCACCGCAACAGAAGTGATGGCGGCCGTCGAGCGTCTGGTCGCGGCGGGAGGAAATGACGGGGCCGCCAACTTCCCCAATGGATCTCTCATCGCTTGGTTTCAGGGCCATCCAGATGATGCCCGGTCTGTTGTCCTGTCAGCGCGAGATGGAAAGCACTTGGCTGTCCGGAACGTCGTCTTTGCTCTCCAAGCTCTGGAAGACACGGACGAAGCGAGGCGCATGGCGAAGGACTTTTGCGATGAGCGCAGGATCGCGTCTATGACTGCCTTATCTCGTATCGAGGAGGATGATCCGGACGCATATGGAAAGTCCATTGAATTGTTCCAAGAGCTCCTTTCTCGATCCCCTGATGACACGTTGAAGGCTCTGATTATCCACGCAGCGGCAATGACGTTTGCAAAAGGTAGCGATGTCGTAAGGACAGCGGCAAAGGAGGTTCTTTGCCAAGCCTCAAAGGACGCGGGAGTGAAGGCGCGCCGAGCCGCTTCGTTGTCGTTGTGGCAATACAAGGACATCATTGAGTCAGATGCGCTTGAACCTCTGGTCGATCTTCTTACCGAGACTGAGCCAAGCGAGGGTGACACCCTTCGACAAATCGATGCTGCATCGGATGGCTTTAAGAAGGCCGGAAAGCTACAACACTTAGCCAAACTGGTCAGCACGCTCATCGAGCAAAGCGGCGGAAAAGTATCGTTAGAAAACTTTCCGTCTTTCGTTTCTGTGTTGTCAGCGTCGGATGATGACCTCGCACGGGTGATCATGACATGGTCACTGTCTGGAAGTCCGGCTCTTTGTCGTGGCCTGCTGTGGCACTTTCAGCACAGTCTGTCGCCGGGTGGGAAGCCGATCGTGATCCCGCCGGAGATCGTTCCTGCCAGCAGCGAAGAGCAAGTTTTTATAGCCCACAAACTGGTAGGTTGGCTGATCACTAAACCTGTCAGCGTCGCATCTATTCTTCTTTCGTTGCTACGGGTGAGTGACGGGGAGGCTGCCGATCAGATCGCTGAACTGATGACCGAGCTGCTCGTGGCCAACTACGATTGTGTTCAACGTTATCTCGAAACGTTTGCCAACGATCCCGATATCGGCGAGCGAGTCAGCGAAATGCTGACTTCAAATCAGGCTTATCTTGATGGGCTCAATTCGGTGCCGTCCTTACCTGAGTTGAGACCGTCTGAGGCACACCGAGGCATTCAGCATGAACGGCGCAACGCCCAGATGCGCGAATTAAGTAGGGAGGCGCGAAAGCAATCCATCATTTCAAAGATCGCGACGCACTCGACGATCTTGCATGGCGCCGGAACGCTGACAACCGTTTACGACACCCCTGGACAGGGGCGTCAGGTCGTTATGCCTTTTCATACCTTTGAATACAAGCAAGAGACGGCGCGCATGCAAGTTATCGATCTCACGGGATTGGAGATGATATTGAGCGTGCTTCGCATGGAGGTCCGCGCCAAATGAAGGCACTTATTCGTGATTACTTGGCGTCGCTGCGTGAGCGCGGTGAGCTAGATGCAATCCTTCCCGACCTTCTGTCGGAAATCGGATTCACCATTCTCTCTCGCCCACAACGGGGCACAGCCCAAAAAGGTGTGGACGTTGCTGCCGTTGGTGTCGACGAGGAAGATGGTAAAAGAAAGCTTTTCCTTTTCTCCATCAAACAAGGTGATCTTACGCGCCAAGATTGGGACGGCGACGTCCCCCCGGTTTTGAGTAGCGCGACGATTTGGAGTCCAATCCCCCAACT
>CBJMMB010000020.1:0-39013 GCA_966430775.1 uncultured Dyella sp.
GCATCACGCTGTTCGGCCTGCTGCGCGAACAGTTTCCGGACGTGCGCCTGATCGTGCTGACCATGCTCGGCAACGCCGACGTGATCCGTTCTCTGCTGGCGCAGAACGTCAGCTGCATTCTGAGCAAGGCCGACCCGCTGGAATACCTCACCACCGCGCTGTACGCCGCGCTTGCCGGCAAGCGCTATCTCTCGCCCGGCATCGAGGCGATCGTGCATCGCCATGGCATCCAGGGCGGCGCGTCCGGCTCGCGCACGCGCCAGCTGTCCTCGCGCGAACTGGAAGTGGTGCGACTGTTCGTATCCGGCCTCACCATCAGCGAAATCGCCGCGCGCCTGCATCGCAGCAAGCAGACCGTAAGTACGCAGAAGATGAGCGCCATGCGCAAGCTCGGCATCCACCGCGACGCCGACCTGATCAAATACGGCATCGAAGAACACTTGACCACGCAGAGCGCCGAGCCGCATGTGGAGCCGAAGCAGATCTAGCCTGTTGGCTTATCCTGCAAACATGCCGCATATCCCTCGCGCGAATCCGGCCAGCGCAACTGAAAACCACTGGCGCGCAGCCGCGCATTGCTGAGCCGCTTGCTGCCGATGCCCGCCGGCCCCGGCCCATCCAGCACGGGCGGCGCGCCGATCAACGCGGCGAGATGATCGTAGAGAACATCCAGCGGCAACGGCGTATCGTCCACACCCACATACACCGGCTGCGGATCGCACAAGCCAAGCAGATGCACGATCGCCGCGGCAGCATCCTCGACATGCATGCGATTGGCCCAATGCCGCTGCACGCGCGGCGCACGCATCTGCCCTGTGCGCAGACGATCGATCAGCTGCAATCGTCCCGGCCCATACAGCCCGGCCAGGCGCAACACCACCGTTTCGATCGGCTGATGCGACAGCCACTGCTCCGCTTCCCACAACACCTGGCCGCTGAAACCTTGCGGCGCGGGCGGTGTGGTTTCGTCCACCCACGCGTCGCCGTGCTCGCCGTACACGCCGCTGGAAGAAACGAACAGCACGCGTTTCAGCGCTGCGCCATCCAATGCGCCGAGCACGTTGCGCAAACCTTCGAGATACACCGCGCGATAGGCGTCCGGCTCGCGCGTCTTTGAAGCCGGCAGATACACCAGCTGCTGGATGCCGGACGGAAGCGCGGCGAGCGTTTCCGGACAGGTCAGGTCCGCCGCCAGCCAGCGGATGCCGTCGTCATCGCCCGGCGGATGGCGGCGCAAGGCATGCACCTCGTCGCCCCGCTGCAGCAGCAGGCGCGCGACGCGTTCGCCCAAATCGCCGCAACCGGCGATCAAGATTCGTTCGGACATCCATCCACCCTGGGATAGGCTCCCTTGCTAATATCCACGCATGAACCCTTCGTGCAACCTGTTCCTGATCGGCCCCACCGGCGCCGGCAAGACGTCGATCGGCCGGCAGCTCGCCGCACGCTACGGCCTGCCGTTTCTCGATCTCGACCAGGAAATCGAGCGCGTCACCGGGGTTTCCGTCAGCACCATTTTCGATATCGAAGGCGAAGCGGGTTTTCGTCGGCGCGAACGTGCGCTGCTGGAGGAGTTTAGCGGCCAGCGCGGCGTGCTGTTGGCCACCGGCGCGGGGGCGGTGCTCGATCCTGCCAACCGCCGCACGTTGCGCGAGCGCGGCTATGTGGTGTGGCTGCAAGCCACCGTGCCGGTACAGTTGCAGCGGCTGGCGCTGGATACGTCGCGTCCGCTGCTGGCCGATGCCGATCGCCAGCAGAAGCTGCAGGCGATGGCCGAAGCACGCACCGCACTCTACGAAGAAACCGCCGACCTGATCATTCCGCCCAGCCACGAACACGAAGGCGTGGCGGCGGCGAGCGAACGCTGTACCGCCCTGGTCGATCAGCACTGGAACCGACAAGCCGCATGAGCATGACCACCACCCTACCCGCGCAAACCATCGACGTCACATTGGGCGAACGCAGCTATCCGGTATGGATCGGCCGCGGGCTGCTCGACGACCACGCGCGATGGCGCGCGGCATTGCGCGGCAAGCATGCGCTGGTGATCAGCAATCGCACAGTCGCGCCGCTGTATCTGGAGCGCGTGGCGCGTGGACTGGACGGCTTGCGCTGGTCTTCGTTCCTGCTCGAGGACGGCGAAGCGCACAAGAGTTTCGCCAACGTGGGGCTCGCGCTCGAAGCGCTGGGCACGCTCGGCGCCACGCGCGATGCCTGCGTGATCGCCCTGGGCGGCGGCGTGGTGGGTGATCTCGCCGGTTTCACCGCGGCGTGCTGGATGCGCGGCATCGACTTCATCCAGATGCCGACCACCTTGTTGTCGATGGTGGATTCCTCCGTCGGCGGCAAGACCGGCGTGAATCTTCCGGCCGGCAAGAACCTGGTCGGCGCGTTTCACCAGCCGCGCGCGGTGATCGCCGATATCGGCACGCTGGACAGCCTGCCCGTGCGCGAATACCGCGCCGGCCTGGCCGAAGTGATCAAGGGCGCGGCGATCGGCGACGAAGCCTTTTTCGCCTGGCTGGAACAACACGCGGATGCACTCGCCGCGCGCGAGGAAACCGCGCTGGTGCAGGCCATCGCCACCAAGGTGCGCTACAAGGCCGGCGTGGTGGCGCGCGACGAAACCGAGCAAGGCGAACGCGCCCTGCTCAACCTCGGCCACACCTTCGGACATGCACTGGAGACAGCCGGCCACTACACCACCCTGCTGCACGGCGAAGGCGTGGCGGTGGGCATGCTGCTGGCCGCGCGCCTGTCCGAGCGCCTGGGCATGAGCGCACACGCCGATACCGCGCGGCTGGAACGCTTGCTGCACGCCACGGGCCTGCCGACCACTGTCCCGCCCGGTTTCGATCCCGAGCAACTGCTGGCCTTGATGCGACTGGACAAGAAGAACACCGCCGGCACGCTGCGGCTGATCTTATGGCGCGGCATCGGTCGAGCGGAGATCGTGTCCGGCGTGAATGAAGCGAACGTGCTCGCGGTGCTGCGTGAAGCATGCACAGGGACATAAACCCTTGTAGGTTGGGCTGAGCCCCGGACTTGATCCGGGGCGAACCCCAACGTCGCCATGCCTATTTCTATGTTGGGCTCCGGCTTCGCCTCAGCCCAACCTACCGATGCTCCACGCCCTCGCTACTCGCCTCTCCCCCCTCTAGAATGGCTCACTGGAACGCCTGTGTAGCCGTACCATCAACCCGGGACGCCATGCGCCTCTATCTGCAAACCATGCCAGCCTCGGCCGAGCCGCCGCGCTACGTTCAGATCGTGCTGGAGCAGGATCTGCTCGGCGGCTGGACGCTGTACCGCGAGTCCGGCACGCAGGGCGGCCGCGCCACGCTCAAGCGCGATCAATACCTGGAACGCGACGAAGCCATCGCCGCTTTCGAGAAAGTGCGCGACGCCCAGCTCAAGCGCGGCTATCGCGTGGTCTTTGCGCAAGGGGTCGATGGCCCTTACGGACGCCGATAAAACATGTCAGCAACGCTCAAGAATGATCGCTTCCTGCGCGCGCTGCGCCGCGAACCGGTCGACACCACGCCCGTGTGGGTGATGCGCCAGGCCGGCCGCTACCTGCCCGAATACCGCGCCACGCGCGCAAAAGCCGGCAGCTTCATGGCGCTGGCGCAAAATCCCGAACTGGCCTGCGAAGTCACGCTGCAACCACTGGATCGCTATGAACTGGACGCAGCCATCCTGTTCTCCGACATCCTCACCATTCCGGATGCGATGGGCTTAGGGTTGTCGTTCGCGCAAGGCGAAGGCCCGCAGTTCGCGCATCCGGTGCGCACGCGCGCCGACGTGGAACGGCTAGGCGTGCCGGACATGGAAAGCGAGCTGCGCTACGTGATGGATGCCGTGCGCGTGATCCGCCGCGAACTCGCCGGCCGTGTCCCGTTGATCGGTTTTTCCGGCAGCCCGTGGACGCTTGCCTGCTACATGGTGGAAGGCGAAGGCTCGCGCGATTTCGCCACCGTCAAGGCGATGTGCTGGGACGATCCGGCACTCGCGCACAGCCTGCTCGAAACGCTCGCCCGCTCGGTCGCCGCTTATCTCAGCGCACAGGCCGCCGCCGGCGCGCAGGCGCTGATGATCTTCGACACCTGGGGCGGTTTGCTCGGCCCCGCTGCGTTTCGCGAATTCTCACTGCGCTACCTGGCGCAGGTGGTCGATGCATTGAAGCGCGATGCTCACGCACGCGACCTGCCGCTGATCCTGTTCTCCAAGGGCGCCAACCGGCATCTCGCCGAGATGGCGGCCACCGGTTGCGCGGCGCTCGGCGTGGACTGGACCATCGATCTGGCCGACGCGCGCAAGGTGGTGGACGGCAAGGTGGCGTTGCAAGGCAATCTCGATCCGGCCGTGCTGCGCGCCAATCCCGAAGTAATACGGCGCGAAGTGCGGCGTGTGCTGGACAGCTACGGCAATCATCCCGGACACGTGTTCAACCTTGGACACGGCGTGACGCCGGAAGTCGATCCGGAGCACGTGAAGGTGCTGGTGGATGAAGTGCACGCGTATAGCCGCGTGCTGCGCGCTGCGTAAATCCATCTCCCTCCCCTGCTTGCAGGGGAGGGAGTCACGCTCAATGCAACGACACCGTCAACGTCGAAGGCGCCGCCGCCGACGAACTGAAACTCACCGCGCTCCCCAACGGCGTCACGCCGGCATAGCGAATATCAGCGGTATCGATGACCAGGGCGAGTTGGTTGCCCGCAGCGATTTCCCAATCCGTCGCTTCCAGATTCACGTTGATCGTCTGCGGCACGCCCACCGGCACGTTGCGCAGCGAATAAGGCTTCCAGGTAATGAGCTGGCCGATGCCGGTGCTCGCATTCACGCTGTACAGATACGCGATCACCGTGAGCTGATTGGCGCCCGGCGTCACCGTGATCTGCAATGACGGCATACCCAGCAGGCTGCGTGTCTGCGTCAAGGTCGGCCCGGTCCACACGCCGGCATTGGATCGGCTGACCAAGGCCAACGCCACTGGTGGAGGCAACTGCAGAAAACCGGTCAACGCACCGCTGACCAAGGCCACGCCGGTCGTGGCCGTGGTGGGATAACCGCCGGTGATGCCGTACTGCCAGGTGCCGCCTGCGCCGCTCGACAAGCTGCCGGTTGGAAGAATGCCGAACAAGCCCTTGGGCTGGGTAAGGTTGTAGGTGACGGCTCCTTGCTGCACGCCGTTCCAATCCGCAAACGTGCTCCACACGCCGGTCTGCGATTTCAGCTGCACCGGTGGCTGCGTATCGATGCCGTTCTGCACGCCCTTGAGGTAATGCTCGAACCAGTCGTTCACCGCCGTGTATATTTCGTTCGGAAAGCCCATCGCGCCGCCCATCTCGGCGGTGGTGTGATCGCCATGCGTGAACAGCAACAGCTTCGGCACAGTGAGCCGGTTGTAGAAGTTCACCAGCTGGCTGGGCACGAACAGGCTGTCTTCGAAAGCGTTGACGAGCAACACCGCCGGCCGGTTGACATTGATCGCGGCGACGTTATTGATGGCCGAACGCCCCGGTGTGGCGGGATCGTTCTGCACCACTTGCACCGCGCCGTCGTAGTCGAACGCCAGCACATCCGCATTCACCTGCTGCATCAGCGTGCCCGGCTTGCCGAGATAACTGGCGAAGGAAAGCAAGCCGATCGCCTGCGAGCTGGCCGTCTGGTTGGCATCCAGCGATGCAAGCAGATCCGCCCACGAACTCAGCGCCGCCACCGCCTTGATGCGCGGATCGCGTTCGGCGGCGAGCAGGCTGGTGCCACCGCCGTAGGAGATACCGGAAATACCGATCTCGTTCGGATCGGCCGGCGTGTTCTGCAGCGCCCAATCGATCACCGTGCTCGCATCACCCACCGTCAGCGGACCATCGATATCGATGTAGCCGCATTGCGGACTCAACGAACAACCCAGGCCGAAGCCGCGCGAGCTGTAACTGATCACCACGAAGCCATCGCTGGCGAGGCGATTCGCCTCGCCGACGTATTCCGTATCGCTTTCGCTCCAGCTCGAGGGCATCACCACCAGCGGGAACGGCCCGCTGCCCGAGGGCACGGCAACATAAGCCTGCAATTGATAACCGTCCGGCGTCGGAATCGAGACCAACGCACCAGGAAGGCTCTGCGCCATCGCCGGCACTGCCAGCATCGCTATCAACCAAGTAAACGCCATCGCAACGTATCGCATATCGTCCTCCGCAGATATGGCCGAGACAGAAACGTGACTCCCCTCACGCACGCGCATGCACGCATGGCAGCGCGCACATGTGCGCTCACGCGAGTGATACCCGCGTGAACGTTGCAAAGAACACACTCAGCTATCGAACGGAAGTGATGATGCGTATCAAAAAGTCGGCTTGAACGAAAACGGCAACGTACCTGTCCCTGTTCTGCGTGCGAAGCGCTTCAAACGCATCAAACGCGTCCGGCCCAACACCGGTATTCATGGGATACGGATGTTGGGGTTTGTACCCTGAAATATCCCCCCGTTTTTTGGCTGATATGTTGAGCGAAATCAGCGGGCTAGCTATTCTGCGCCCCGTTGCCATAACACCTCACTGTCATTCCGGCGCAGGCCGGAATCTATCGCCAGTACGAAGCATGGATTCCGGCCTTCGCCGGAATGACGACTCAGCTCTTTTTTTGTGATCTCCCAGCATGGAGTTCTTCGTTTTGGCGTAAGAAAGAGACCCGCGCGAAAACGTGGGGATATATCAGGGTTTGTACCCCAACCTACGAGCGATTGAAGAAAGTTCGCACAGCACCCACGTCGCGCGTGCGCGGCATCGGCGGCAGGCTGTTGAGGAACAGCTTGCCGTAACCCTTGCTGGTCAGGCGCGGATCGCACAGCATCAGCACGCCGCGATCATGCACGTCGCGAATCAAACGCCCTGCCCCTTGCTTCAGCGCAATCACCGCCGAGGGCACCTGCCAGCCCATAAAGGGATTGATGCCCGCCTGCTCCAGCGATTCCAGGCGCGCCTGCAACACCGGATCGTCCGGCGCGGCAAACGGCAGCTTGTCAATCATCACCACCGACAGCGCTTCGCCCGCCACGTCCACGCCTTCCCAGAAACTGGCCGCGCCCAGCAGCACGCCATGACCGCTGGCACGGAAATCCTCCAGCAATTGATGGCGCGGTGCGCTGCCCTGCACGAACAACGGCCACGGCACGCGATCGGCCAACAATTCCGCCGCGCGCCGCAAGGCGCGATGCGAGGTGAACAGCAGGAACGCGCGGCCGTTGGAGGCTTCCAGCACTGGCAGCGTGGCGTCGATTACGCGATCGGTGTAATCGCGCGCGGCCGGATCGGGCAGACCTTCCGGCATGTAGCACAGCGCTTGCTGCGCGTAATCGAAAGGACTTTCCAGGCTCAGCGTCTGCGGATCGTCCAGGCCCAGCTGGCGCGCGAAGTGATCGAACTGTCCCGCCACCGATAACGTGGCCGAGGTATGTATCCATGCCGCATGCGTGCGCTCGCGCATCGCGCGCAACGGTGCAGCGAGATCCAGCGGCGTGGCGTGCAGGGCGAAGCCCCGTGGAAACAGTTCGTACCAGCGCACGTCCTGTTCGGAGGACGTTTCAGCAACGCGGTCCAGGCGTTCGCTCAGATGTGTGGCCCGCTCGTGCACGTTCATGAGGCCACGCGAACGCTCGGCTTGCGAAGCCAGCGCATCGGTCAGCGCCGCCAGCACGTCACCCAGGTCGCGCAATGCGGCCGGCACACCATCGCGCCGTAACAGTTCATGGAACGGGCCGCGCGTGGGCAGTGTATCGACCGCCAGCCGCAGCTTGCGCACCGCTTCCTGCACGGCTTCGACCGGTTCCAATATCAGGCCGATGGCGCCGGTCACACCATTGCATTCGGCCAATGCATCCTGCGCCAGTTCGGTGAGCTGGCGCGCGCTGATGCTTTGCGAAAAGAACTGGCCGGCAAGCTCCGGTATCTGATGCGCCTCGTCCAGGATGAAGGCCTGCGCGCCCGGCAGAATTTCGCCGAAGCCTTCCTGCTTCAAGGCGAGGTCGGCGAACAGCAGATGATGATTGACCACCACCAGGTCCGCTTCCTGCGCTTCGCGGCGCGCGGTGATCACGTGGCAATCGTCGTAGAACGGACACTCCACGCCCAGGCAATTTTCCGGAGTGGAGGTCACGCGCAACCATAGCGGCGAATCCTCCGGCACCTCCGCCAGCTCCATGCGATCGCCGCGTCGCGTGCGTGCGGACCAGGCGCGGATCGATGCCAGCTGCGTGGCCTGCTTGTTATCCATGCTCGAACCTTCACGTACCGTCTGATCGAGGCGGTACAGGCACAGATAATTCGCGCGCCCCTTCAGCAAGGCGATATTCAAGCGCGCGCCAAGCACCGAACGCACCTTGGGAATATCGCGAAAGAACAACTGATCCTGCAGTGCCTTGGTACCGGTCGACACGATCACCCGCTCGCCGGACAACATCGCCGGCACCAGGTACGCATAGGTCTTGCCCGTACCCGTGCCCGCCTCGGCGATCAGCGTCTCGCATTCGGCAATGGCATGCTGCACCGCGCGCGCCATCGCCTGCTGCGCGGGACGCGGAGCGAAATTGGGCAATTCGCGGGCAAACGGGCCGTCGGCGCCGAGCAGTGCGCCGATGTCGTCGGAGTCGGTCATCGGCACAGTATGGCGCAGGCCTGCGCTGGGCGGAACGGAGAAGCGCCGCAGTTATGGCGCGCGATCACGCCTCGGCGCCGGCAGCCTCCACGACACGGCCGATCGCTTCACGCTCGATCGCGTCGATCGCATCGCGCAGCGCGGTCACGTTGCAATCCCTGCTCAGACCAATGCGAAACAGCAGCTCGCCATCCGCGCTGCGCGAGGAATGGATGGAATCGAGATTGATGCCGCGCTGTTCGAACACGGACAACAGTGCCCGCAACGAGCCAGGCTGATCCAGTGGCAGGAAGACACTGATGTAGCGCGGCTCATGCAGATCGGCGAGCAGATAGCCGAGACGTTCGAACGCGTAGCTACCTTCAGCCACGGCATGCTCGCCCATGTATGCGCGGCTTTGCTCCAGCAACGTTTCGCGCATGCGCGTGCGCGCTGCGTCATCTCCTTGATGCACCAGATCGCGCAAGCCATCGATATGCGCAGCCAGGCGTTCGAGCATGGGCGCGACGTAAGGATTCTCGAACTGAATGTCCTGATAGATCGCCGGATTGCTGGCAAGTATGCGTCGCGTTACCGCGCCATCCAGTTCATAACCTACGGAACCGAACGGACGAATGCCATCGAAGCCGCCGACCGCCGGCGCCAACTCGCGCAGCACCGCACCCTGCGCCATATGCGTCGCATGCACCATGCCCTGCACCAGCGCCATGATGCGATCGTGCTGCTCGGCTTCGGCGCGCACGCAATCGGCTTCGGTAGCGATCAGGCATTGCTCCAGCCACGGACGCCATTTATCCAGGCGTGCCTCGCACACCACCATCGCGCGACCGCGCAGGGTGGCGGCCTTGGGTGCGGCGCTCATCGGATGCAGGCCCACCACTTCGGCTTGCGAGGCGAGCATGGCCGCTACCGGCGCAGCCTTGATCGAGGTGATGTCCAGCCACAGTTGTCGCCGTTCGATGCCGGCGGCCTGTTCGATGTAATGGCCAATGACGGCGGGCGTCTGGCGGATCGGCGCGCAGAAGATCAGCACGTCGACCGCTTCGATCAATGCGCGCTCGGAGAGCGCCGTGTCGCCGTGCGGATCGCGACCGAACACGCTAAGGCCCATGCGTTCTTCGAAGAAGCGACGCAGCCAGCGGCCGTACGCGCCCTGGCTGCCGACCAGGCCGATCCGTGGCGTTTCATTGATCCGCAAAGTCACCCCCTGCTGCGTGATGGTCATTCCGGCGAGCATGGGGTGCGAAACCCCAACATCGACATGCATCGCGATGTTGGGGTTTGCACCCCAACCTACGTTACAGCCGCTGCACGCCCGGCTCGCGGCACTCGCCTACCCACTTGCTCGCCGACGCGGCGCCGGCCTGATCGTTGGCCTGCTGGCGAATCTCCACGATCGTCTGCCAGTTGCGCGCACACAACGGACCTTGCTTGGAACCCAGCGTCCACGATTGATGCGCAAGTTTTTCGGCGAGCTGGAAATCGCCCAGGTAGATGGCGACTTCGGCGCGGTCCTGCAGCACGTCGGGTGCGTCGGGATTGCGCTTGAGCGCCTGATCGAGCTTGGCGGCGGCGTCTTGGTAGTTGCCGTTGCGCTCGTCCTGGCGCGCGGCGTCCTGCAGGGCGGCGATGCCCGGATCGATCAGCGGATGCACGTTGATCACCGACTTGTCGCGCTCACCGGCGGCGCGGATCTCGTTCACCATCGCCACATTGGATTTACCCGGCGGCGGCGGCTTGGGCGCTTCGGGCGCGGGTTTCGCGCAGGCGGCAAGAATACCTACGAGTGCGGCGGGCAATAGAAGGCGAAACGGACGATACGACGTGCTCATGCGATTACTGATTGCTGTTGGTGGTTGGCGTATCGGAAGAGGAGGCGGCGTTCTGGCCGGAGCCGAAGAAATTGCCGATCTTTTGCCAGAAGCACCCTTCCGAATCGGTGGATAGGGTACCGGCAATCACCGGCACCTGCTTGGCGCCCGAGCAGGCCGGGTCACTGCGACGGCCGTCGGCCGGGTTGACCCAGGCCATTTCCAGGCCCTCGCCGGGCGCCGCGGACAGCGGCAGCGTGGGCAGCTTGCGGAACAGTTCCTGCCACGCGCGCAAGCCGCCGGTGGAACCCCACAGATGGCTGGGCTTGTTGTCGTCGCGGCCCATCCAGAACACCGCCAGGCGATCGCCGGTGAAGCCGGCGAACCAGCTGTCGCGCAGGTCATTGCTGGTGCCGGTCTTGCCGGCCGCATGCAGCGAGGCCAGGCTGCCTTCGGCCAGCGACTTGGCTGTGCCGTAGGTGGCGACCTGCTGCATCGCCCAGGTCATCAGGCGCACCGCGGGCTGGTATTCGCCCTTGCCGGCTTCCACCTCGTAGCGCTTGATGGTGCGTCCGTTGCCGTCGACCACACCGCTCACCGCCAGCAGCGGCAAGGCGTGTCCATCCGAAGCGATGTACTGGTACAGCTGCGTCACCTGCAGCGGCGACAGGTCCACCGCGCCGATCAGCAGCGACGGGCCGGGCTGGATCTGCGTCAGCCCGAACGAATCCAGGAACGCCTTGATGCGCGGCACGCCCACCGACATGCCCAGGTGAATGGTGGCGAGGTTCCAGGAATTGGCCAGCGCATCGACCATCGGCACCATGCCGTGGCTCTGGTTGTCGTCGTTGTGCGGCGTCCACCAGCTGCCGTCGGGCTGCTTCATGCTGATCGGAGAATCGTCCAGTTGCGTGGCAAGGTTCCAGCGATCGGGCTGGGTGAGCGCCACCATGTAGACGAACGGCTTGATGGTGGAACCGATCGGCCGCTGCGCATCCAGCGCGCGGTTGAAACCCTGTTCGTCGGGAAACTTGCTGCCGACCACGGCGAGCACGCTGCCGGTCTTCGCATCGGTCACCACGCCGGCGCCCTGCGTGTCTTCGCCGCGCTTGCCCAGGTTGTTGATGGCGGTACTGAGCGCCTGCTCGGTGTACAGCTGCGTGGCCGGGTCGAGCGTGGTGAAGATCGACAGGTTGCCCTGGCGCAGCGTGTCTTCATCGAAATCGTTGGTGATCTGCTGGCGCACCAGTTCCATGAAGGCAGGGAAGCGGTTGTGCGGCAGCTGGCCATCAGGGATCACGCCCAGCGGTGTCTGCTTCGCGGCGCGCGCCTGCTCCGGCGTGAGCAAGCCGGTGGTGGCGAACGTGTCCAGCACCAGGTTGCGCCGCGCCAGCGCGCGATCGGGATAGCGGCGCGGATCGAGCTGGCTGGGGCCTTTCACCAGGCCGATCAGCAAGGCCATTTCCTGCGGGCGCAGGTAATCCAGGCGCCGGCCGAAATAGAACTCCGCGCCGGCCGCAAAACCGTGCACGGCCTGGTTGCCCTGCTGGCCGAGGAACACTTCGTTGACGTACGCCTCCAGGATGCGCGCCTTGCTGTAGTGCATCTCCAGCAGGATCGCCATCAGCGCTTCGTTCAATTTGCGCCCCATGGTCTGTTCGCGGTTGAGGAACAGATTGCGCACCAGCTGCTGCGTGAGCGTGGACGCGCCCTGCACGGTGTGGCCCGCGCGCAGGTCGGCGAACAGCGCGCGCAGGATCGCGGTGAAATCCACGCCGATGTGATGCTTGAAGTCGCGATCCTCCACCGCCTGCAAACCGGCCACCAGCAGCGGCGGCACGTCGTTCAACTGCACGTAGCTGCGGTCTTCCTGCTTGGCGCCATACACGGTGGCGATGCGCGCGGGATCCAGGTGCGCTTCGCTCAGCGTCTTGCCGGAACCCAGGTCGCTCACCGACTGCACGATGCCGTTACCCAGCACGACGCGCAGATGCTTGGGCAGCTCGCCGCCGTCAGGCCCTGCGTAGCCGCGCGAAGAAATGAAATAGGTGCTGCCCTTCTTCGCCCAGCTGCCCGGCACGTCGCCGTGGCCGTCACTGACGTAGCCGGAGAAGGTGAGTTCCACTTCCAGCGTGCTCGGGTTCATCGGCACACCGCTCGCCAGGCGCAGCGGCTGCGAATAGATGCGCGTGGGCACCGCGAACACCAGATCGTTGAAGCGGGTTTGTACGCGCTGGTTGAGGATCAGCGAATACGGCAGCAGAAACCCGAACAACAGGCCCGTGCAAACCCAGAACGGAATGCGCAGCCAGGGCCAGCACGCGCGTGCGATCGATCGGATTCGGCTCAGAGCGTCCAAGATGTATCCAGATGTAGGGAATGGCGGATCGGTGTGTCGGGATCATAGGGGGCGCCACCCGGCGGCCGGATGAACGCAGGCCTGCCGAAAATGGCCTGGCGCGGGCATTCCGGGGGTATTCAACAGGCAATTCACGTAGGTTGGGGTGCGAACCCCAACACCGGGATGCATGTAGATGGCGATGTTGGGGTTTGCACCCCAACCTACGCAGGAGCGCGCCAGCAGTCGGCGTCGGGGCGGAATGGGCGCGGCTGCACGCCCAGCAAGCGCGTCACTTCCGTATTGTCGGCAATGAGATCCGCGTCCAGGCGGCTCAGCGGTCCGCGCAACTTGCCCACGCTGCGGCGCGCCGTGTGCAGCAGCCAGGCCGGCAGCGGCAAAGGCAGCGTATCGACCGGCAGGCTGCGGCGCACGCGCGCGAACATTTCGCTTACCGGCAGCCGCTCGCCGCCGCCGATGGCGAGGATCCTGCCCGCCGCGCCGGCGTTATCCAGCGCGGCAAGCGCGGCATGGGCCAGATCCTGTGCGTGCACCGGCTGACGCAGGCCAGCGCCGGCAGGCAGCGGAAACACCCGCGTGCGCATCGCGCGTTGCGCCATCGGGGTGAGGCTTTTATCCATGCCGGCGCCGTAAACCAGCGTGGGGCGCAGCACGGTCCAGGCGCTGCCGTGCTTTTCACAGGCGTTCGCCAGCATCGCTTCGCTGTCGCGAATCAATTGGGATAGCTCACGCTCCGTAGGCACCTCCGAATCGCGCTTGCTATCGGCGCTCATCGAGCTGACCGCCACCACGCGCGGCGCATGCGGCAGTTCGGCCTGTTGCAACCAATCGGCAAGATGATTCAAGGGACCGAAACTGAAAATGGCCGAGATATCGTCGACCATCGGCACGGCATCAGGAAGACGGCCGGCAAGCCACGTCACGTTCTGCGCTGGCGCATGCGCGGTACGGCTCACGGCCAGCACCGGCTCGTCACGTGCGGCGAGCAAGGGCAGCAGGTAGTGGCCGATCTGGCTGCTGCCGCCAAACACCAATACCGTCATCGACCCGCCTGCATGCGCGCCACCAGTTCCCGCACGCGCGGATCGTTCGGCAGCAGGTTTCGTCCCTGCTCCAGCGACGAGGCGGCATTGTTGCGATCGCCGCTGTCGAACTGCTGCTCGGCCTGATCGATCCAGGCATTGGCCAGGCGCTGACGCGAAATCGACAAGGCCGCGTCGCCCGGTTCGAGATTGCCGAGCGCATCGAGCAGGCTGCCGGCCTTCTTGAGATTGCCGGCGCGCAACGCCTGGTTGAATTGCTGCTGCACCTGGCCCGGCAGGCTCTGCAATCCGGACAGCGCTTCGGGATTGTTGCCATCGATGGCGAGCGCGCCGCGATAGAGGTCGTACGCGCAATCGCCGGGCGGCGACATGATGTCGCCACGCGCCGCCGCTTGCCGCGCGCGGCTGACCATATCGGCCACCTGCACCTGCTGCTGCCCGGTCAATGCCGGTTGTGGCGGCGGCGTGGTGTCTTCTTCCTGTTCCTGTTTGCGAATCGTCGGCGCTTTGCTGGTCGTGGCCGCAGTGTTTTCAGTTGCAGCAGGAGGCTGCGTTTCGGCTGGTTGCGCCGCTGGCGCCTGCGCCAGACGCGCACGTGCAGCAACCAGGTCGGCCGATCCGGGCGCGAGCGTTTCGGCTTGATCGAGCAACTGCTTCGCGTGCTCGGTATCGCCCGCATCGATCGCCGCATTCGCCTGCACCGTCAGTGCCTGCGCGACTTGTCCAAGACCGACCTTGGCCTGCGCGTTGTTCGGATCGATCGCCAGCGCCGCCTTGAAATGCGCCAGCGCGGTGTCGTTGCCGTCGCCAGCGATGCGCCCGCCGCGCAAGGCGTCATTGCCTTGATTGATGGCATCGTTCAACGCGCTGTTGGCTTGCGTCTGCAGCGCGGAAAGCGAAGCGCGCAAATTGGGCAGTTGCGCATAGTTGGGCAGCACGGCCGCAAGACGATCGATGCCGGCTGACGCATTGGCGACATCGTTCGCGCTCAGCGCCTTCTGGATTTGCGCGGCCATCGCATCGCCGACCTGGTCCATGCCGTGCCGCGCCACCGCGTTGTCCGGTTCGGCGCTGAGCACGCGCTGGTAGAGCGCGGCGGCGCCGTCGGGACCATCGAGCTTGTTCTGGCTGAGCGCCTGTTGCGCCTGCGCGATCAAGGTATCGGTCTGGCCCGACGAAACCTGCGCCTTGGCGATGGCCTGCGCCAGGCGATCCACGTCGCTGCCACCGCCGAGCAGTTCGCGCGCGTTGGTCAGTGCCTGGTTCGCTTCGGTGAGATTGCCGGCGCGCACGGCGGCGTCCGCGCGCGCCACCTCGGCGCGGCCGACTTCGTTCAAACCCTGGCGCGCGGCGTCGTTGTCCGGTTCGAGCGCGCGCGCCGCTTCGAATAGCTCGCGCGCGCTGGTGCCGTCGGTGCCGTCGAGATGGCCGGCCTGCAGCGCCACTTGCGCGCGATGCAGCACGTCGTCGAAATCGGTGCGCGGCACCAGGCTGCGCAGGCGGGTCTGGTTGAACCACAGGCCGCCGACCGCCGCGAGCAGCACGACGATCAGCGTCGGCAATATCCAGCGATGGCGTTTGCGATACGGATCCCGGCCGTTGGGTTCACCGCGCCGATACGCGGGCTCCACCTGGATGCGCGGCAGACCATCGTCCGGCTCGGCGGGCGGGTGCGGCCCATGCAACTGGTCCAGGTTGCCCAGCTTCGGTTCGGTTCGGCCGGAATTGCCCGGGTCGTTGAAATCGCGGTTTCCGCTCATGGCTCGCGAGCTAACAGGTGAAGACGTTCAGCTTAGCATTGAGCTGATGACAGGGACCGGCAGCGAAAAGTTGCGTTCAGCCGGCGCCCACCCTGCGCGCCTCCACCACGTTCGGCAGGATCGCCAGCCGGTCCAGCAGGGCCGAAAGCTGCTCGAAATCGCGCACACGCAGCGTGTAGCGCATCTCCACCTCGCCGGTGCGCGGGAACAGCCGGCTGCTGGAGGCGATGATGCCGACGTTGGCGTTGCTGATCACGCCGACCACGTCCTTCTGCAGGCCTTTGCGGTCGTAGCCGTTGAGCTGGATGGTGACCTCGTAGGCCTGCGCATCGGCCTGGCCCCAGTTCACGTCGATCACCCGGTCCGGATCGCGCCGCGCCAGGCGCGCCAGGCTGGCGCAGTTGGCGCGATGCACGGAAACGCCGCGCGTGCGCGTGATAAAGCCGCGCACCGGATCGCCGGGCAGCGGCTGGCAGCATTTGGCCAGCACGGTAAGCAGGTTGCCGACGCCCTCGATGGTGATGGCGCTGTGATCGAACACGGCCGGGCGCGCGGTGGGATGCGGCGTGCTGGGCGCGGGTTCGGCCGGCTGTTGCGATTCCTGCAGCACGCGCGCCACCTGCCCCGGGCTGATCTCGCCCAGCGCGAGCCCGACCAGGAACTCGTCCAGCGTCTGCAAATGGACCAGCGCCGGCAGCTTGGCGACATCCACTTCCGGCAACGCCAGGCGCTTCAATTCACGCTCGAGCAGCGCACGGCCGGCGGCGAGATTGGCTTCGTGCGCGCTGCGCCGGAACCACGCGCGCACCTTGTCGCGTGCACGGCTGGTATGCAGATAACCATGATGCGGCGACAGCCAGTCGCGCCGCGGCTCGGCCACCTTGGTGGTGAGAATCTCCACGCGATCGCCGCTGTGCGGTTGATGCGTCAGCGGCACGATGCGTCCGTTGACCTTCGCGCCACGACAGCGATGACCCACTTCGGTATGCACGTGATAGGCGAAATCGAGCACGGTCGCGCCATGCGGCAAATCGACCACTTCGCCCCTGGGCGTGAGCACGTAGACGCGGTCTTCCAGCAACTCGGTCTGCAGCTCGGCCGCCAGTTCACCGTCATCGTTGCGCGGCTCGAGCAGCTTGCGCATCCAGGCAATCTTCGCTTCGAAATCCGCATCACCGCTGCCGCCTTCCTTGTAACGCCAGTGCGCGGCCACGCCCAGTTCGTTGGCGCGGTGCATTTCGTGCGTGCGGATCTGCACTTCCAGCGTCTTGCCGTGCGGGCCGATCACCGCCGTGTGCAGCGAGCGATAGCCATTGCTTTTGGGACGCGCGACGTAATCGTCGAACTCACCGGGCAAATGCGGCCACAGCGCATGCACGATGCCGAGCGCCCCGTAGCAGTCCGCCACACTATCGACCAGCACGCGCACGGCACGGATGTCGTAGAGATCGGAAAACTCCACCGCCTTGCGCTGCATCTTTTTCCAGATGGAGTAGATGTGCTTGGGGCGCCCGGCCAGGTCGGCGTGGATGCCGGCATCGCGCAATGCGCCGCCGAGTTCGGCCAGGGTTTCGCGGATGAAGGATTCGCGATCGCTGCGGCGTTCGTCCAACAGCTTGGCGATGCGCTTATAGGTATCCGGCTGCAGATAGCGGAAGGCGAGGTCTTCCAGCTCCCACTTCAATTGCCAGATGCCGAGCCGGTTGGCGAGCGGCGAATGGATGTCGCGGGTGAGTCGCGCCAGTTCCTGCCGTTCCTCCTCCGGCAGACTGCCGGCAGCGCGCATGCGGGCGAGCTGGCGCGACAGCAGGATGAATACCACGCGCACGTCGCGGATGATCGCCAGCAGCAGGCGCCGCAGGCCTTCCGAACCACCCTGCGGCGGACGCTGCGCATGCAACGCCCATACGCGTTCCGCCGCCTGCTGGCCGGCGACCAGGCGCTGCAGCTCGTCCGGCAGCGCTGCCGCGCGCTGCTCCCACGCCAGCGGATGCGTGCGCGACAGTTCGAACCAGAGCGCCGCCGCCTGGGTTTGCGCATCGCAGCCGAGCATGGCGAGCAGATCGAGCACGTCGCCGCATTCGCGTTCGTTCACCCCGTTTTGCGCGCACGTCGCCAGCGCGTCGGCCAGTATCGGGGGCAGCGTGCCGGCCCGTGACTGCCACGCCGCCAGATGGCTTGCGGTGGTAGTGGTGGCGTGAACCATGATGCGTGTCGGGTGAGCAAGCCTGCGTAGGTTGGGTTAGCGCAGCGTAACCCAACAATGCCGCCTCGAACATGTCGGGTTACGCTGCGCTAACCCAACCTACGATCGCCGTCCAGCCTAAGCACTGCGCAAGGTTTCGAGCGCCTTCGCCAAACGCTTTGGGGACACCGGTTCGGCGGTCTTCAATTCCTGCGCGAACAGCGACACACGCCACTCCTCGATCAGCCAGCGCAATTCGTCCAACGCTTCCGCGCCGGCAGCACGATGGTTGAGATACTCGCGCCAGTACGGCAACACCTGCAGCATGCGTTGCTGATCCTTGCTCGGATCCTGGCGCAAGCGTTCGGCGCGCAGACGCATCGCCTTGAGGTAACGCGGAAAATGCGCGAGCCGCGCGGTCGACAGCTCGCGCAGGAAACCGGGTGCAAGCAATCCATCCAGTTGTTCGCGCAGGTCATCGTAGCTGGCGCGCGCAAAACCCATCAGCGGCGGCTGCAACCAAGGTTTCAGTTCGGCCTGCGCTTCGATGATCGGTTCGGCCAGCTTCAAGCGCTCCACCGCCGCGGCGAACAACTCGCGCGCGGCATGCGTGCGCAGCACCTCGAAGGTGGCGGCGCTGCGCACATTGAGATCCTGCGTCTGGAGAAAATCGTCGAAGCCGCCTTCGACCAGGTCTTCGCGCAAACCCTCCACGCTGCCCAGCGGCGCGTACTTCAGGGAAATGCCATTGGAAATCGGCAAGCGCCGGCGCGCCTGCTTGATGTCGCTGGACAGCGCGTGGCGCAGCAGGCGCTCCACGCCATTGATATGCGCGTCCCTCGCTTCATCGCGCCGCTCGAACACGCGCAAGGCCACCGCATCGCCAAGATCGACCAGCGCCGGGAAGGCCATCAGACCACCTTCGGAACGCACCTGTTCGGGAATCGCTTCGAAATCCCAGCTCGTGACATCTTCGCGCGTGAGTTCGATATCGGTCTTGCGCGAAAACGCCTCACGCGCCTGCCCTTCCCATTGCGCACGCAACGCGGCCAGATCGCGGCCGGTGGCGAGCGTGCGGCCTTGCTCGTCATGCAGGCGGAAGCGCATCGTGAAATGCGGCGCGAGTTCTACCGGTGCAAATTCGCTCGCCTCGATATCCACGCCGGTCGTACGGCGCAGAAACGCAGCCAACGCTTTGGCCAGCGGTTCGTCGCGCGGTGCTTCCGCTTCGACGAAAGCGCGCGCGAAATCCGGTGCCGGCACGAAGTTACGGCGCAAGGCTTTGGGCAGGCCGCGAATCAGTTCCGCCACCTTGTCGCCCAGCAGTCCAGGCACCAGCCACTCGCAGCGCGCGGCAGGCAAGGCGTTGAGCATGGCCAGCGGCAGGTGCAGGGTGACGCCATCGGCTTCGTCGCCCGGCACGAAACGGTATTCCAGGCGATAGCGTTGCGGCGGAATATCGAGCGACGTGGGAAAGGCTTTCGGATCCAGGCCGGCCCCACCGACCATCACATCGTCGATCGACCAGCGCAACGCCGCCTGTTCGGTGGGGCGTGCGTTGCGATACCAGGCGTCGAGCGCGCGGCTGCTGGCGATCTCTTCCGGCAATTTGCCGCGGAAGAAATCCACCAGTTCGTCTTCATGGCGGATCAGGCCTTCGCGGCGCTGGCGCGCCTCGATGCCACGCGCGTCTTCCAGCACGCGCTGATTGGCGCGCACGAAATCCGCGCGCGCTTCGATATCGCCACGTGCCAGCGCTTCGCTCAGGAAAATCTCGTGCGCAAGCGCGGGATCCTGCTTCTGGAAGGTGACCGGACGGCGTTCGACCAGCACCAGGCCGAACAGGCTGACTTGTTCGTACGCCACCACCGTGCCGCGCTTGCGCGACCAATGTGCTTCGCGACAGGTGCTGCGCAACAGATGCGCGGCCTGCTGCTCGATCCACGCCGGTTCGATGCGTCCACACATCATGCCCCACACGCGACCGCCGATATCCAGGATTTGTGCGGCGAAGATCCAGTTCGGCGGCGTCTTGGCGAGAACGGAGCCCGGGAAGACCTGGAAGCGGCGTTCGCGCGTGCTGCGGTAGATGCCTTTTTCGTCTTTGTTGCCGACCTGGGTGGGGAGGCCGGCCAATAGGCTGCGATGCACGGCCTCGTACTGCCGCTCGCCATCGCTCTCGCTCCCTCTCCCCTCCGGGGAGAGGGTTGGGGTGAGGGGCTTGCCGGAAGATCTATCTGCGCGGCTTTTTTGAGCAGTCTTCTCGCGCGCATTTTTGGCTCCACGCGAGGTTGGCCCCTCACCCCCGCCCTCTCCCCGGAGGGGAGAGGGAGTAGTGCTCGCGGCGGAATCCAACTTCCATCCAAGCTCCTGCACCACCAGCAACAACTGCCGATGCAGCTCGCGCCATTCGCGCATGCGCAGAAAACTCAGGAAATGCCGCGAACACCAATCACGCAATTTCGACTGCGTCAGTTCCCCATGCGCAAGGTCATACTCGCGCCACAGATTCAACACGCCGACAAAATCGGATTTCGGATCGGCAAACACCGCATGCGCCGCATCCGCCTGCTGGCGCGCATCGGCCGGCCGCTCGCGCGGGTCCTGGATGCTGAGGAAGGCCACCACCACCAGCAGTTCACGCAGGCTACCCAGCGTGTGCGCCTCGACCAGCATGCGCGCCAGTTGCACGTCGATCGGCAGGCGCGCCAGCGTACGGCCGATGGGTGTGAGCTGGCGCTGCTCGTCGATCGCGCTGATTTCCGCAAGACGGCGATAGCCGTCGGCCACCACGCGCGGATCGGGCGATTCCAGGAACGGGAATTCATCCACTTCGCCCAACTGCAGCGACAGCATGCGCAGGATCACGTTGGCGAGCGAGGAGCGCAGCAGTTCCGGATCGGTATACGCCGCGCGCGAAGCGAAGTCGGCTTCGTCGTACAGGCGATAGCAGATGCCGGGACCGACGCGGCCGCAGCGGCCCTTGCGCTGGTCCGCCGCGGCTTGCGCTATCGGCTCCACATGCAGACGTTCGAGCTGGCTGCGCTGGCTGTAGCGTTTGACGCGCGCGCTGCCGGTGTCGATCACGTAGCGGATGCGCGGCACGGTGAGCGAGGTTTCCGCCACGTTGGTGGCCAGTACCACGTGCCGCTTCGGGCCGGGCTTGAACACGCGATCCTGATCGCCCGCCGACAGGCGCGCGTACAGCGGCAAGATTTCCGTTTCGCGGTATTGCCGGCGTGACAGTACCAAATGCGCGTCGCGGATCTCGCGCTCGCCGGGCAGGAACACCAGCACGTCGCCGCGCGGATCATCGTGCGTGATTTCATCCAGCACGGCGGCGACGTGTTCGGCGCTGCCCTGCTGCAACTCGCTGCTGCGCTGGTTGCGGCGCGCGGCCACCTCGTCCACCGAACGCCAGCGCACTTCTACCGGATAGGCGCGCCCCTCCACCGAAATCACCGGCGCGTTGCCGAAATGCTCGGCGAAGCGCGCGGTGTCGATGGTGGCGGAGGTGACGATGATCTTCAGTTCCGGCCGCTTCACCGCCAGCCGCTTCAGATAGCCGAGCAGGAAATCGATGTTGAGGCTGCGTTCGTGGGCTTCGTCGATGATCAGCGTGTCGTAGTTCGACAGCCACGGATCGCCCTGCGTTTCGGCCAGCAGGATGCCGTCGGTCATGAACTTGATCAGGCTCTGCTCGGAGACCTGGTCGTTGAAGCGCACCTGGAAGCCGACCTTGTCGCCCAGCTGCGTGCCCAGTTCTTCCGCCACGCGGCGCGCCACCGAACGCGCGGCCAGGCGGCGTGGCTGGGTGCAGCCGATCATGCCGGCTTCGCCGCGCCCTGCAGCAAGGCAGAGCTTCGGCAACTGGGTGGTCTTGCCCGAACCGGTTTCGCCGGCGATCACGATCACCTGGTGCGTGCGGATCAGCTTGACGATCTCCTCGGCGCGCGCGGTGATCGGCAGCGATTCGTCCAGGCGGATTTCCGGCTTGCTTTGCGCACGGCGCTGCCTCCGCTCGGCCGAGGCGGCGATGTCGGCGGCCAGCGCTTCCAGCTTTTTCTCGTCCGGGCGGCGCGACAGGCCGCGCCAGCGGCCCAGCAGGCGGCCGAAATCGCGGGAGGAAACCGCGTCCAGCGATTTGCGCAGCGTGCGCAGGCGAGAGTCAGGGGAAGCGGGGATCGTGTCGGGCTTGGAGTCGCTCATGCAGACGCACATGATAGCCGGTGGCTATGGTTTGCATCTGCATTATTCATTTCCCGCGCGATCGGGCCGCGGCTAAGCTCATGCGTCAACGTCATCCGATGAGGAGCGCATCATGCCCACCACCAGCATCGGCATCGCCAAGAAGGATCGCGAAGCCATCGCCAAGCAGTTGTCCAAGCTGCTGGCCGATACCTATTCCTTGTACCTGAAAACCCACAGCTTCCACTGGAACGTGACCGGCCCGCACTTCAACAGCCTGCACACCATGTTCGAGACCCAGTACAACGAACTGTGGCTGGCCGCCGACGAAGTGGCCGAGCGCATCCGCACGCTGGACGTGTTCGCACCGGGCTCCTACAGCCAGTTCGGCAAGCTCACCACTATCAAGGAAGAAGCCGGCGTACCGGACTGGAAGGAGATGGTGGAACAGCTCGTGACCGGCCATGAGATCGCCGCCGCCACCGCGCGCGAGACGATCAAGACCGCCGACGCAGCCGGCGACGAAGGCACTGTGGACATGGCCACCGGGCGCCTGAAGGCGCACGAGAAAACCGCCTGGATGCTGTGCTCGCTGCTGAAGTGAGTTCTCGTAGCAACGGGCGCGAGCAATGCGCGCGCCCGTTGCGTCCCGCTCAGCAGGCCCAGCTTCGCATCGAGGGCGATACGTCGGCCAGCTCTTCGTTGGCGACCGCCACGCGACAGAGGCTGGCCGCGGTTTCTTCGCCGCGCGCCAGCCGCAGGGTGAACGCATCCCCATGCCGGATCTGGTCGGCCTGCTCACTCAGCAGGTCCAGGTCGTCGTAGACAGTGACGTAACGGCCATTGAGAAAGTCATAGCGGCCGCTGGCCAGTTGCACCAGCACCTCGGCGCTTTGTTCGGCGGTGACGCTGTGTCCATCCGCCACCTGCCGGTTGAGCCAGGCCAGGGTGTCGACGATCTCCGGCCGCGTGCTGCCGCCCGACTGCATGTCCGTCAGCAGGCCTACGTTGCGCACGATGCCGGGATGGAACGCAAACAGCACCACGCCGTGCTTGCGGGTTTCGACCGCCACGTTCTCGGTCAGCTTGATCAGCGCCGCCTTGGCCACCGAATACGCCGAGAGCGTCGGCCAGCGAAATACCCCGGCGTGGCTGGCAAGGCTGACGATGCGCCCGCGGCCCTGCGGCACCATGCGGCGCAGCGCCTGCTGGATGCAGTAGAGCCCGCCGCGCACGTGCAATTCCAGGGTGTTCCACCAGGCCTCCGCATCCAGTTCCCAGGTAAGGCCGGTGCTGCCGAGGCAGCCGGCGTTGTTGACCAGCAGGTCGATATGTTCGTAACGGCTGTCGACCATGGCGAAGGCGTGCTCGACGGCCTGCCGGTCCCTGACGTCCGCCGCGATGGCCACCGCTTCGCCCCCGCGTGCGCGGATGGCGCCGGCCACCTCTTCCAATTGCTGCTGGTTGCGCGCGATCAACACTACCTGCGCGCCCAGGCGCGCGAAGGTTTCCGCGTAGACACGCCCCAACCCACGGCTTGCGCCGGTGACGACCACCACCTGGCCACGCATGTCGCTGGCCTTGCTCCTGTCCAATTCCCTAGTCATGACATCCACCCTTTCTTGATGAAAAGAGAAGCCATCAATGTCCCGGCGAAGCGCCAGGGTCCGATCCCATCGGTTGCAGCAAGAACACTCGCTTGCACAAGGCGTGAGGCGCCAAAGTGATACAGGCGCGCACGCCCTCATCGCGCCCGGCAGGGGGCGCTGGACAGCTCAGTCGCAAAAAGCACGCTTCCGCCTTCCCCAGAACGGCTATGGCGGATTATCGGTATGCCACCCTGCTACACTGCACTGCAGCAAAAAAAGAAGCTGGATAAAAATATCCCCTGAAAAAGCGGGACAGGTTGATTTATGCAATGCAGCATATTTATGGCATGCGCGGCGTCAATGAGCAGTGAAACCGGTATGCACACCATGGTGCCCGGAAATATTCGCCGAAACCCTTCCGTCGCACGCGGCCGAACATGTTTGCACGCCATCCGCTTCGCAGGCATGGGCCGCTGCTTCGCCACCTATCCCGATCGATCCGTGCGGCCGGAAAAGACATCGGCATCACGCGGCGCCGATCGTCATGCGGCGTACAACCCGCTGACCTCCGGCTGACCGTTTCGGGCCGCAATTTATTGAGCCCACTACCGTGAATTGGTTAAGCTCCGCGGGCTTCATGCGCCTCGTGGGAGGTGACTTACGGGAACTTTCTTGAGCGCCAGATCCATTCAACCCAAAACTGCAGCATCGATCATCACCGCCATCGTGCTGGCACTCGTGGTAGCCGCGCTGAACATCGGTCTTTGGTGGTGGGGCAACCGCCCACATGGCCCCGAAGACTGGCATGGACCGATCAACGGCTTTTCGGTGTCGTTGTTTCAGCGCTACCAGAACCCGTTCAAGCAGAGCTTCCCCAGCGACGAGGAAATCGCCAGCGACCTGAAGCTGCTGCATCAGTACACCGGCAACATCCGCACCTACTCCACGCTGGAGAACCCGCAGGTGTATCGCCTGGCCCAAAAAGAAGGGCTGAAGGTGATGGCCGGTACGGTGATCGACACCCGCCTGGAGAACAACGAGAAGGAACTGGACACGCTGATCGCCCTGGCGCAGCGCTATCCGAACACCATCCAACGGGTGCTGGTGGGTAACGAGGCACTGTTCCGCAACGACCTCCCCGTCGAGAAGATGATCAACTATCTCGACCGCGCGCGCGCGCATATCCGCCAGCCGGTGTCGATCGCCGAGCCCGACTACATCTGGCTGAAGTATCCCGAGCTGGCCGATCACGTCGATTACATCACCATCCACTTGTTCCCGTTCTGGAACGGCTTGCCGGTGTCGAGCGACCCGAAGTATTCGGTGGCCTTGCAGGCCGCGGAAGGCGCCTACAACCAGATCAAGCAGCGTTTCCCGAACAAGCACGTGGTGGTGGGCGAAATCGGCTGGCCGTCCAACGGCGACCGTCGTGAGCGTGCGTATCCGTCCATCTCCAACGAAGCGATCTTCGATCGCGAATGGCTGATCTGGGCGAAGAAGAACAACGTCGACTACTACCTGTTCGAAGCCTTCGACCAGCCGTGGAAGGAAGGCCTGGGCGAAGGCCGCACCGGCGCCTATTGGGGCATCTTCAACGCCGACCGCCAGCTCAAGTTCCCGCTCACCGGCCCGGTCACCGAAGACACCGGCTGGCCGTGGAAAGCGCTGGCCGCAAGCCTGCTGGCATTGCTGCCGATGGTCTGGTTCGGCATCCGCTTCAGCCGTTTCAGGCTGACCGGGCGGTTGTTCTTCGACGTGCTGATCCAGCTCGCCTGCGGGCTGATCGTGTGGTCGGTGACGCTGCC
This sequence comes from uncultured Dyella sp., assembly GCA_966430775.1. Lineage (GTDB taxonomy): Bacteria > Pseudomonadota > Gammaproteobacteria > Xanthomonadales > Rhodanobacteraceae > Dyella_B. The sequence continues at coordinate 25,396 of CBJMMB010000020.1, forward strand.
GTTCAATTTCTACCTGAGCTGGGTCGACTGGAGCATGCTGGTGCTGCTGTTCCCGGCGCAGGTGGCGATCCTGGCGATCCTGCTGATCAACGGTTTCGAATTCACCGAAGTGCTGTGGCGGCGCAGTTGGGTGCGCCATGCGGACATGCTGCCGCCCGACCCGGCCGACAAGCAGCCGTTCGTCTCCATCCACCTGGCCTGCTACAACGAGCCACCGGAGATGGTGATCATCACGCTCGATTCGCTCGCCGCACTCGACTACGAAAATTTCGAAGTGCTGGTGATCGACAACAACACCAAGGATCCGGCGATCTGGCAGCCGGTGCAGGAATACTGCGAAAAGCTCGGCCCGCGCTTCCGCTTCTTCCATCTGGAACCGTGGCCCGGCTTCAAGGCCGGCGCGCTGAACTTCGGCCTGAAGGAAACCGATGCGCGCGCCGACGTGGTGGCGGTGATCGACGCCGACTACGTAGTGCGCGCGGACTGGCTGAAGGCGCTTACCGGCTACTTCCACGATCCGAAGGTGGCGGTGGTGCAGTGCCCGCAGGCGCATCGCGACTTCGAGCACAACCGCTTCCGCCGCATGACCGCGTGGGAATACGACGGCTTCTTCCGCATCGGCATGCACCATCGCAACGAGCGCAACGCGATCATCCAGCACGGCACCATGACGATGGTGCGCCGTTCCGCGCTGGAAGGCACCGGCGGCTGGTCGGAGTGGACCATTTGCGAAGACGCCGAACTCGGCCTGCGCCTGATGCATGCCGGCTACGAGCTGGTCTACGTCGACGAGCTGATGGGCAAGGGCCTCACCCCCGCGGATTTCAAGGCGTACAAGAGCCAGCGCTATCGCTGGGCCTTCGGGGCGATGCAGATCCTGAAAGGCCGCTGGCAGTGGATGACCAAGAAAGGCCCGCTCAGCAGCGGCCAGCGCTTCCACTTCCTCACCGGCTGGTTCAGCTGGTTCGCCGATGCGCTGCACCTGATCTTCACGCTGATGGCGATCTTCTGGACCGCGGGCATGGTCGGCCTGCCGCAGCTTTTCAGCCTGCCGATGCAGCTGTTCCTGATCCCGATCATCGGCTTCTTCTTCGCCAAGGCGATCTTCGGCGTGGTGCTGTACCGCGCGCGGGTACCCTGCAGCTGGTACGACACGATCATGGCCTCGCTGGCCAGCATGGGCCTGAGCCACGCGATCGCGCGCGGCATCCTGCACGGCCTTACGCGCGAGAAGACTTCGTTCGTGGTCACCGCCAAGAGCCGTCGCCTGGGCGGCAGCAACTTCGCCGCCTTCGCGCCGGTGCGTGAGGAAATGCTGATGTTCATCGCGCTGGCGCTGTGCGTCATCGGCATGGCCAAGAGCACCGCGGCGCACTTCACCGAAGGCCAGTTGTGGATGTTCATCCTGGCGGCGCAATCGATTCCGTATGTCTCGGCCCTGATCGGCGCATGGATCGCGCACCGCTCCGGCGACAAGGCCGGCTGAGCTCTCCGACGTAGGCTGGGATGCAATTCCAGCATCGCCGCCTTCGCGGTATTGGGATTGCATTCCAGCCTACGGCCTATCCCCAGCCCGATGCATTTCGGGCCATGGATGACGCGCACCACAAAATAGGAACAGCCTTAATGCGCGATGCACATGGGGCTCGCTAAGCTGCGTCACTTGCGATGCTCCACCCAGGATGGAACCCTAACGCATGCGCCGGATTCGCCGCTGCCTAAGCCTGCTTCCGCTGTTGCTCGTTCCCGCGCTGGGGCACGCCGGGGTGCAATTGGTCGTGGATGGCGTGGACGATCCGCTCAAGGCCGCCGTCATCGCCGGCGTCAGTCTTTCCCAATACGCCGCGCGCGACGTCAGCGAAGCGCAAATACGCCGTTTATACGATCGCGCCGATAGCGAGGTCGGCAGTGCGCTGAGGCCGTACGGTTACTACGACGCGCATGTCACGGGCAAGCTCGAGCAGGTCGGCAAGGACTGGCGCATCACCCTGCACGTCGTACCAGGCGAGCCGGTCAAGGTCACGTCGGTCGACATCCAGCTCGACCCTGCCGCCGCCGCGTTGCGGCCAATTCGCGCCACGCGGCGCGGCATCGAAAAGCTCAAGGGCCAGCGGCTGGACGATGCCGCCTACGACGCCGCGCGCGATGCCTTGAACAATGCGTTGACGGCCAACGGCTATCTCGACGCAAAACTCACGGTGCATCGCGTGGAGGTGAATCGCGGCGAACACAGCGCGGCCATCCATCTGGCCTGGGAAGTGGGACGCCGCTACCGCTACGGCGAGGTGCGCTTCGAAGGCTCGCAATTCCAACCGGCGTTTCTGGATCGCTACATTCCGTTCAAATCGGGCGATTATTTCGACCAGAACCAATTGCTCACTTTGCAACAGGCCTTGAACGGCGCCGATTATTTTTCCGCCGTGAACGTAATTCCAGAAACCGACAAGGCGAAAGACGGCGTGGTCGACATCCGCGTGCAGCTCGCCCCTGCCAAGCGCCGCATCTATACCGCCGGCCTGTTCGTCGGCACCGATACCGGCGTGGGCGTGCGCGGCGGCGTGGAATACCGCTGGATCAATCGCTATGGTCACAAGTGGAAAAACGACGTGGTGCTGGCGCAACGGCTGAAGACGGTGACCAGCCAGTACTCCATTCCGTTAGCGGGTGGTAGCCAGCGCAGCCTGAATTTCGGCGTCACCTACCGCGACGCCAATACCGTCACCTCGCAATCGCGCACGCTCGAACTCGTCGCCAACCAGAGCGAGCTCTGGCACAACTGGGTACGCACCGTGGGCGTGCATGCGCTTACCGGCACCTTCAGCGTCGGCAAGCGACCGAACGAACCGGAAAGCACGCCGGGCGTGGAGCACGGCCACAGCACGCTCGTTTATGCGGAAGGTTCGCTGAGCCGCAAGGCGGCAGACAACTTCGACTTCGTCCGTCGCGGCTGGTCGCTGAGTTTCGATGCACGCAGCACCGCGGGCGACCTGCTCTCCACCGCGCGCTTCAGCGAGATCATGGCCAGCGGCAAGTGGATTCATTCGTTCTGGCGTACCAACCGCCTGATCTTGCGCGGCGATCTCGGCCACGTATGGACCAGCAATTTCGAAGCGCTGCCGCCGCAATTGCGTTTCTTCGCCGGCGGCGACCAGTCCATTCGCGGTTACGCCTACCAGGCCGTCGGACCGCAGAACAGTTACGGCCGCGTGATCGGCGGCAACAGCCTGGTCATCGCCAGCGCCACCGTGGAGCATTACTTCACGCCGCGCTGGGGCATCGCCACCTTCGTCGACGCCGGCAACGCCTTCAATGGCGTGACCGTTCATCCCAAGATCGGCACGGGCATCGGCGTACGCTGGCGCTCGCCGGTGGGTCTGATTCGCGTGGATGTGGGCACGCCCATCAACGATGCACAGCACCACGGTGTGGAACTGCACCTGGTGATCGGCCCGGATCTGTAAGCACGCGATGACTACCACACCGCCCGTTTCCCGCCCCCGCCGCCGCTGGCTTCGCGCCATCGGCATCGGCGCGCTGGTCGTCTTCGTGCTGCTGGCTGGCGCATTGTTCTGGCTGCTTTGCACCGGTGCGGGCCTGCGCTTCGCGTTGGCGCAAGCGCAAGGTTTCACGCACGGTGCGCTTGAGGTACAGCAAGCGGAAGGTCGCCTGATCGGCCCGATCGATATCGCGCTGCTGCGTTATGACGACGGCAAGGGCACGCGTGCCGCGATCACGCGCACGCATCTCGATTGGAATCTCGGCGCCCTGCTCTACCGGCGACTGCATATCGTCGATCTTCGTGTAGAACGCGTGGATGTGGCGCTGCCCGCGACGCAGGCGTCATCCTCCTCATCCGGCACCTTCTTGCTGAAACCGCCGATCGAGATGCTGCTCGATCGCGTCCATGTCGGCCCCGTCGTCGTCACCGAGCAAGGCAAGCCGCTGTTCGCTTCCGACCAGCTCGATCTCTCCGGTCGCTGGACCAACAATGGCGTCGACGTGAACAGCCTGGCGCTGCGCGCGCCGGATGGGCATGTCGATCTCAACGGCCAGCTCGGCATCGGCCGCAGCTATCGCGGCAAGGGCCAGGCGGCATTCGCGTGGAAGCTGAGCGACACCGACTACGCCGGCACGCTGCAGGCGCAAGGCGATGGCCGCAACGCGCAATTGCACCTCGTCTTGACGCAACCGATGGATGCGCAGTTGCACCTCAGCATGGATCAGCGCGGCGATAACGCATGGACGGCCAAACTCGACGCGCCCGCCTTCGACCCCAAGCCTCTGCTCGGCAGCAGTTCGGTGACGCGTCTCGGCGTCAACCTGCAAGGCAGCGGCGACAAGCAAGGCGGTACGCTTACCGGCCAGCTCGATCTCAATCAATACCGCGTGCTGCTGCAGCCCTTGCAGGCGAGCTTCGACAAGGACTTCAAAACGCTCAGTCTGCAACAACTGCAACTGGCCTCGCCGCAGATCAAAGGCCAGTTGAACGCCGCCGGCACCATTCACCTGGATGCGAAGCCCACCAGCGCGGACTTGAGCATCAACTGGAAAAACCTCGAACTGCCAGCCGATCTGGTTGGCCAGGTGCTCGCCAGCCAGGGACACTTGGCCGCCAAAGGCAGTGCGAACGCCTATCACGCCGAAGGCGACGTCACGATCGGCCCACCGGGCAAGCCGGCCAAGCTGGCGCTGAATCTCGACGGCACGCCGCAACAGATCCAGTTGCATACGCTGAGCCTGCTGCAGCCGCAGGGCAACTTCAGTGCAAACGGTGCACTGACCTTGCAGCCCGATCTCGCCTGGCAACTGCAAGCCACCGCCAACAAGTTCGATCCCGGACAGCTCTTCGCCGGCTGGCAGGGACTGCTCGATGCCGATCTCGCCACGCAAGGCAAGCTCGCGCAGCAACAACCCGACGTCACGCTCGAGCTGCGCAAGCTCGAAGGCCAGTTGCGCCAGCGCCATCTGCGCGGCGCGGGACGGCTGCATCTTTCGCCCAATCATGTCGTGGACGGCACGTTGGAACTGGCCTCCGGCACCAGCACCGTCAAGCTGCTGGCGCAACCGGGCAACAGCAACAATGCGAACGTCACCCTGGCGATCGCATCGTTGAACGATTGGTTGCCGCAGGCCAGCGGCGCCTTGAACGGGCAATTCCGCGTGCACGGCAACTATCCGGCGCTGGCCGTCAATGGCACGCTGCAGGGCCAATCGCTGAGTTGGGGCACGCAAAGTGTGCACAGCCTGCAATTGCAGGCCGACGTGCCGGACATCAGCAACCCGGGCGGCAAGCTGGTGCTGGATGCTAGCGGCGCCGAGCTTGGCGGCCTCGCCTTCAAGCAGATTCGGCTCAACGGACAAGGCACCTCGGCGCGGCACGAGTTGTCGCTGAACGCGCAAGGCCAGCCGCTATCGCTGTCGCTCGCGCTCAATGGATCGCTGAAGGCGCAGAACTGGAACGGCACGCTTTCCGCGCTCACGCTGGACGTGCAAGGCCTGCCGCGCTGGCGCCTGCAACAGGCCACGCCACTGGGGTGGAACGATGGCAGCGCCAGCCTCGGCGATCTCTGCCTGACCGCGGGCGAACCCCTGCTCTGCGTCAGCGGCAAGCTGGACAAGGGCGACAACCTCGACGCCAGCTATCACCTGCACGCCGTGCCGTTGGCCTTGGTGGTGGACGCCGCCGGCCTTACCGACATGCCGATGAGCGCCGACGGCGTGCTGGAAGGTAGCGGGAAAATCCATCGCAACAATGCCGGAGCGCTCAGCGGCAACGCCTCGATCAGCTCGCCGCAAGGCCGCATCACCTACAACGAGCATCCCGACCAACCCTTGCTCAGCTACAAGGACCTCGCCCTGAACGCCACGCTGGCGCCCGGTAACCAGCAGGCGACCGTGCATGCGGCGCTCAATGGAAATGGACGTCTGGACGGCCAGATAGCCATCACAGGAACGCAGCAGTCGCTGAGCGGCCAGGTCGGCCTGCAACTGGATGACCTGGCCTTTGTCGGCCTTTTTACCGATACGCTCGCCAACGTCAAAGGCCGCGTCAATGGTGCGTTCAAGCTCGGCGGCACCGTCGCGGAACCCGCCATCACCGGACAGGCGGATGTCGAGAACTTCGCCGCCGAAGTACCCGATGCCGGCCTGAAACTCACCGGTGGACGACTGGTGGCCACCACTGCCGATGCGCGCGAGTTGCGCCTCGACGGCAGCGTGCAATCCGGCAAGGGCACGCTCGCCATCAACGGCACCGTGGGTCTCAACACGCAAACGCCCACCGCGATCGCGCTGAAAGGCAGCGAAGTGACCGTCGTCGACATTCCGGCGGCGAAGGTCGCGCTTACGCCGGATCTGCTGGTTCGCCACGATGCACAGGGGCTTACCGCCACCGGCTCCGTGCGGCTGGACAGCGCCGACGTGAATCTCGACAAATTGCCAGGCAGCGGCGTCAACAAGGCCTCGCCCGACGTGGTGGTGGTGGACGAACCGCAAGCGGCCGCCAACAGCGGCAGCACGCCGATCAATGCGTCGATCAAGGTCGATCTAGGCCAGCGCGCGCATCTGGTCGGCATGGGCTTGGATGGCCGACTGGGTGGCGTGATCACGGTGGAGGAACATCCCGGCCGCGCCACCACCGGACAAGGCCAGGTCACCGTCAACGGCACCTACAAGGCCTACGGCCAGAACCTGCAGATCCAGCAAGGCCAATTGCTGTTCGCCAGTACGCCGATCGACAACCCAGGCCTCAACATCAAGGCGATCCGCAGCCTGCAACCCAACGCCACCATCAACGAAGGCCAGCAGGTGGGCCTGCAGATCACGGGAACGGCCAAACGTCCCGTGCTTACCGTGTTCTCCAACCCGGTGATGGATCAGTCCGACGCGCTGTCCTACCTCATCACCGGTAAGCCGCTATCGCAAGTGAGCAGCGGCGGCGAAAGCAACATGGTGAACGCCGCGGCCCAGGCACTCGGCTCCGCCACCGGCAACCTGCTGGCCAAAAGCATCGGCAGCAAGCTCGGCATCGAGGACATCGGCGTCAGCAGCAGCGACGCCTTGAACGGCGGCTCCGCCTTCACCGTCGGCAAATACCTGTCGCCGCGACTCTACCTGAGCTACGGCATCGGCCTGTTCGAACCGGGCCAGGTCATCACCCTACGCTACCGCCTCAGCCGGCGCTGGAGCTTCGAAGCGCAAAACGCCACCGACTTCAATCGCGCCAGCCTCAATTACCGCATCGAGAAGTAAATGTAGGTTGGGGTGCAAACCCTGATATATCCCCACGTTTTTGCTTTGCGCTCCTTACTCTGCAAAAACGAAAACGTTCGTGCTGGCGACCCGATAAAAAAGCCAAAAAGTCATTCCGGCGAAGGCCGGAATCCATGCTTCGTGCTGGCGATGGATTCCGGCCTTCGCCGGAATGACGGTGAGGCAATATGAGCGATTGCGCACAGGAATGGCTAGCTTGCTGATTTCGCTCAACATATCGGGCGAAAAACGTGGGGATGTTTCAGGGTGCAAACCCCAACATCACAATGCCTGGAGGATGGCGATGTTGGGGTTTGCACCCCAACCTACCATTGCGCTTTACAGCTCGTGTCGCTGCTCCAGCTCGAAGCGGCTTTCTACCGGCGAGGCAATCACGTTCTGCTGCACGCAGCCCGGAAAGATATTCCCGCTCTCGCCTGCGTGATTGTCGGCGTTATAGAGATAGGGCGTATGCGACCAGCAGCGGTAGCCGAGTTCCTTGATCGCCTGCACTTCCGCTTCCACCCGCTCGATGCCGGAAAGGCGGTAGTAGATGATCGGGCGGTGCTTGCGGATAGTTTCGGCCGCGCCCAGCAGCAGGTCGATCAGACTGCCCGGCAGATTGATCTTGAGCAAATCCAGGCTTTGCAGATCAAGGCTGTCGAGAGTGATGGTGTTGACGGTTTCGTCTTCTTCGCCATGTGCCACTACGCCGCCGGGCAACGACGACAGGGAAGCCTGCGCATCGGCCCGACCTAGCCAGCGCGAATGTGTATACACATTCGTCAACTGATTGATGGCGACGTTCGCGCACAGTTGCTGGAACGGTAGGCGACGCGGTTCGGCGACATGCACCTTGCCCTTCTCGCCGACCGCCTGCGCGAACCAGAGCGTGTGCGCACCATATTCGCCGCCGAATTCCATCACGCTTTGACCGTCTTCGATCAGCCCGCTCAACAGATTGAGTTCCTGCTCGGCCCATTCGCCGTAGCGTTGCAAGGAACGGGAGACCGGACCGTTGACGGGGATGCCCGCCATCATGCCGTAGCGCGTCGACCACAAGCGTGACGAAGGTTCGGTTGAGTTGGTTTTCTTCTGCGTGTTCATGATCAAGCCTCGTGAGTAGGAATGGGTTTGAGGGTTCGCATTAGCGCATGGCGCTCGCAATGCTCAGTTGCCGCATGGCCTGCTGCCGGGCGGCGAGCTGGTCCGGTAAGTTGGAAGCACTTGCCCACTGCCGGCAGATTTCGCGCCACGTAGCAAGCAGCGCAGGCGTCACTTGGCCGTTGCGCCAGGCGTTTTCGCAAAGCTCGGCGGCACGTGCGAAGTCGGCGTTGCGCAGATGGATCTGCGCCATGCGCTGCACGGTTTCCGGATGCTGCACGCGCAGCGCTTCCAGACGATTGCTCAAGCTGACCGCAACATCGCTTTGCACCGGCATGCCCGGCAAGTTCTCGTACGCCCATTGCACCGCCAGCCGGCACTGCAGGCTTTCGGCACGCAGGCGCGGTTCGGCTTCGGCAATGAAGGCATGCATCAACGCGTGCGAATAGGCCTCCTTGGCCTGCTCGGGCGGCAACACATTGCCGCGCGCCAGAGCCGTCACCGCAACTGCCAGCGCGTTGTCGGCGCTCGGCACGCGCTCGTAAAGCAGATCGAGCAAGGCTTGCGCGGTGTCCAGGCTTTTCAGGCGCGCACCGCCTTGTTCGATAGTTGCGCGCTGGCGAAGAATCTCCGCCCGACGGCGTTGCGCAGCATCGGCGCTCGATGGAAGCTCGCACAGGCGCACGCAGATCGCTTCGGCTTCGGCATAGCGCGCGAGCGCCGCGTCGCCGAACTGGCACTCGGCCCAGAACGCCAGCACGTCGATCCAGGCGAACAATACGGGGGGTTCGCCCCGCGTCAACGCCTGCGCATGACGCGATGGCATACCGCGCAGCGAAAGCAGGCGTGCTGCGCCCTTTTGGCGCTTGGCGCGACAAAGATCGACATCGATACGGCGTGCCTGCCATGTTGCGCTCCGTGCGACATCGGCGGCCATGCTCAACTCGATCCACTGTTCCGCTTCCGCATACAACACGTCGGCGTCGCGAGGACTCGCGCTCTCCGCTCGTAGCAATAAAACGGCGACCAGCAGCCACGGCAGCGTCAGGCTTTCCGCGCCAGGGATGGCTTGCCGCAGCAGCTTCTCCCATGCTTCCAGCGCGGCGCTTGGCACCGGTTCGCTGCCGATACGTATTACTGCAGGCAGGTCGCTGTCACGCTCGATCAGTAGCGCGGGCATGGCATCCCCCTCACGTGTCGCAAGGGCTTCCAATTGATCGAAGAGCGCAGACAGCGGGTGCTCTTCGGAGCCTGGTGTCGATTCGTTTTCGCTTTCCAGATGAAAGCGGATTTCTTCCCCTTCGTCGAATGTCACGGGCAATTCGTCTTGCTCCTCGACCTCGGGCGGAACAGCCGCGGCGAGCGAGGCAGGAAGAAAGTCGACGGGGGACATGGCGTCCCAGTGCTCCTGCCTTTCGTAGTCGGGCGCCTGGTAGAACCATTCCAATGACGAAAAGACCATAGGAGCAGGGTCTGATGCGTCTTCAAACGTTACCGGCGCAACCTCTGCAGGTGGCGCGATATCGGATTGAAGCGGCAACGTTTCATCGTGTGCCACTGCATGCGCATCGGTGCGCTGCCGGCGAAGCATCAGTCCCGCGCCCGCAACCATCATCACAGCCATTGCGGCAAGCAACCATGTCCATGATCGCGCGGGCGCGGGGCTTTCGCTGACAGGCTCGGCGATGGAATGCGGAGTGGCAGTTACAACCGTCTCGGCTTCATCCGCAGCGACGGGGGCCTCGACCATCGACAACGTCACCGCTGCATCGCCGACAACGCGATCAATGGACGCAACGATTGTTTTGACGTTGCGCCTGCTGGCCATCACGTGGCCATCAGCAACCGGGCCGACCGGTAACGTGTCCATCAAAGGATAGGTCGACGACGCATGTGCATCGGGCGCCGCTTTTTTCGCAGCGATCGCCAGCGTGCTTACTACAGCCTTCTCAACCGAATCGACCGCGACGGCTTTGGCATGCACCGCCGATCTGTCCGGCGCACGATAACTGCACGCCGCCAACCCAACGCTCAGCACTACACCAAACACGCAACAACGACGCGCGGCACGCAACGAAAGCGCGACGGCTTTGGTCAACATGCGATCGGCATTGTCTTCCGAAGTCATCATCGCGCTTCCCCGGCAAAACCCTCTTGGTTATGAATACGGCGCAGCAGACGGCTTGTGCGTCTGCTGCGCTATCACCAGTAGGATTGTTCCGTGCCCCGGCGATCGCGGGGATAGGAGAAATACGAAAGTACCCTGCGTACGACTCCTATAAACAAAGCATCAACACGCCTTGCGATGCATGCCGGCTATCTCAATGCAGGGCCGGCGCCTGTTCACCCGCCACGGCATGCGGCGTGCGCAAGAACATCGCGCTAGCCACCGCGCCCAGCGCGGCGAAACATGCACCCACCAAGAAGGCCAACTGATAGCCCGACGTCAACGCCGACGCATCCACGCCGCCCGCAACCGTCACGCCATGCGTGCGCGCCGCCGCCAGGCTTGCCAGCACCGCCAGCCCGAGCGAACCGCCCATCATGAAGGCCGTATTCACCACGCCAGAGGCCAGTCCCGATTCGGATGGACCCACTTCGTTCATCGCGGCCAGCAACACCGGATTGAACGCCACGCCTGCGCCGATGCCGAGCAACACCATGCCCGGCAGGATGTCGCGCAGGAATTGGCCGTGTTCCGACGCATGCGCAAACCACAGCAAGCCGCACGCCGCCAACGCGAGTCCGGCCACCAAGGGACGGCGAATGCCGAAACGCATCACCAGCTTGGCCGACAGCCCCAGCGAAAAGAACGCCATGATCAGGTTGGCCGGTAGAAAGGCGAGCCCCACTTCCATCGGGCCATAGCCGAGCACCAGCTGCATATACAACGCGGACAGGAAGAACCACGCGAACATCGCCGCCGCCCACAGCACGCCCACGATGTTGGACACCACCAGGTTGCGCAGACGGAACAGTCGCAGCGGCATCAGCGGCACGCGCACGCGCGCTTCGATCCACAGGAACGCCCCCAGCAAGGCCAGCGCGATCGCCAGTTGCCCGATCGTCGTGGACGACAGCCAGCCGACCTGATTGCCGTTGACGATCGCATACACCGCCAGCATCAATGCAGCGGTCACGGTAATCGCGCCCCACACGTCCAAATGTTTTGATGCCACCGTTCCCGACGCCGCCGGCAACAGGCGCAGCGACGCCACCACCACGCCGATACCGATCGGCAGGTTCACCAGAAACACCCAATGCCAGCTCAGGCTGCTGGTGAGCACGCCGCCCAGCATCGCGCCGAGGCTGCCGCCACCGGCGCACACGAAGCCGTACACGCCCATCGCCTTGGCGCGATCCTTGGGATCGGTAAACAGATCCATGATCAAGGACAACGCCACCGCGGTCACCACCGCACCGCCCAAGCCCTGCACGGCGCGCGCCACCACCAGTGCGCCTTGCGTGTGGGAAAGACCGCAAGCGAGCGAAGCCAGCGTAAAGGCGGCGATGCCGATCAGAAACAGGCGCCGATGCCCGTAGAGATCGCCCAGTCGTCCACCCAGCAACAGAAAGCCGCCATAGGTAAGCAGGTAGGCGTTCACCACCCAGGCCAGCGTGATGTCCTCGAATTTCAGGTCGACCTTGATCGAAGGCAGGGCCACGTTAACGATGGTGGTATCCAGCACGATCATCAGCACGCCCAGGCACAGCACGATCAAGGCCAGCCAGCGGCGATCGGGATGAATGGAAACATGGGCGTGATGAGCTGCGGGCGAGTGCGTCATGAGATGTCCTTGAGGTGCGTGCGAGTTCGGTTCTCTTAAGCACGTCGAACGAGGATGGCCGGAATCGACATCGCAAGATATCACCCTGTCGTCCGTCTGCAGGTGACCGGCCATGCTGCGCCGCGGTTTGACATGGCGCGTTTAGATCGATCAAATCCCGGGCTTGGCGTAGTTCCCGCATGCTCACGCATCACAAAAGGGGTCACCCATGCCCAATCTCACCCGCCGCGCTCGACAGGTGTTTGTGCTCGCGCTCATCCTCGGCGCTGCCACCGCCAACGCCACTGACCGTAGCGAGTTCCACACTTCGTTCGAGGCCGGCGAGCCCGCCCCGCTGCCGCATGCGAACGACGCCGGCTTCCTTATCGAGATCGCCGGCGGCCCTTCCGCGAGCGACGCCTACACCGCCAAACCCGGCGTCGGCTTCACCGGCCTGCATTCGCTGCATTACCAAGGCCAGGCCGGCGGCAAGCAGGCCATCGTCATGTTCGACGTCGATGTGCCGGTACACGCGGACACGCAGCTTTCGTATCTATTGTTTCCGTGCATCAGCCAGGGCGATCTCGCCGATCCTTCGACCTATGTCGCCGTCGACCTGGAATTCGATGACGGTTCGCGCCTTTCCGCCAGCGCCGCCACGGACCAGCATCGCGTTCCCGCCAACGCGCATGCGCTCGGCGCGAGCCGCACGGTGTATGTGAACCAGTGGAACAAGCTGACGATTGCGCTCGGCGCCGCGGCTGCGGGGCGGCGTGTTCGCCACGTGATCGTGACGCACGACGGCCCTGCGGGAAGGGTCGAAGGCTATCTCGATGATCTGCGCATCGGCCCGGCTCCGGCGCATGCGGCCGACACGCGGCCCAGCGACGAAGTGAACATCCTGCGCGGCACCAATTCGGGCCATACCTTCTCGCGCGGCAACAACATTCCGGCCGTTACCCTTCCGCACGGCTTCAACTTCTGGGCGCCCGTTACCAACGCCGGCTCGGATTGGATGTACCAGTATCAGCAGCGCAACGATGCCGATAATCGCCCGCGCATCGAGGCCTTCTCGCTCTCGCACGAGCCCAGTCCGTGGATGGGCGACCGGCAGACCTTCCAGCTCATGCCCGCCGCGGTCGCTGATGGCGCGCCCACAGCAAACCGCGAGAAGCGCGCGCTGAGCTTCAGCCATGCGAACGAGATCGCGCATGCACACTATTACAAGGTGACGTTCGATAACGGCATCGTCGGTGAAATGACGCCCACCGATCATGCCGCGATGTTTCGCTTCACCTTTCCCGGCAAGCGCGGGCAGCTGGTGTTCGACAACCGTACGGACGAAGGCGGCATTGCGCTCGATCCCGCGCATCGCAGCTTCAGCGGTTATTCGGACGTGAAAAGCCCGCTTTCTACAGGTGCGACGCGTCTGTTCTTCTATGCCGAGGTCGATCAGCCGGTCGCAGAAAGCGGACGGCTCACCGGTGAGGGTCGCG
>CBJMMB010000021.1:0-38534 GCA_966430775.1 uncultured Dyella sp.
GGTTCTTCGGCTTCATGGTGGTGGGCGGGGAATGGTTCGCCATGTGGCAGTCGAAAACCTGGAACGGCCAGGATGCCGCGTTCAAGTTCTACATGGCGATCCTGGGCGTACTGATCTTCGTCAACCAGCCCGACGCGGAGCTGACGTAACCCCAGTGGTTACACGCCCGCCGACAGCGTGCCCGCTTCCACCTTCGACATGCGCACGCGATTGATGAACAGCGAAAAAGCCAGCTTGCCCGCCAGGCCATGCACGTGTTGCATCCATGGCGGCAGCCAGCGTGGCGAAGCCAGCGCGCCGGATTGGAAATACGGCTCCAGGCTGATCACGTCGCCCAGGGTCAGCTTGCCGGCGAAGAGATAACGCAAAAGATCCATGCGCCGCTCCTTCAGCGCCCAGCGGAAGAAGGTGTGCACGTCGAGCAGGCCGGACAGATAGACGTTGTCCTTGGCGAAGGCGAAGCCGCCGGTGAGCGGCACGCCGCGGAACACGCGCTGTGTGGAATGAAAACTGTCCGCCACGGACTGCCCGCAACGGTTGAAGAAGCGGTACACCTCGACGAAATCCGCACCGTTGAGCGCCATGTCCAGCGCCAGGATGCGCAGGCTGATGCGCTTGAGCCGGGCGATGTCGATCGCGCCGGACATCAGTTCGGCAAACACCGCCAACCCTTCCTGCGTAGCGGTGACGCGCGGCGAGGTGCGCGCCAGCGAGGCCAGCACCGGCTGCTCGCGTCCGTTCAAGGCGGTGAGCGAGTGCACGAAGGCTTCGTGATTGAGCAACTGATGGCGATCGTACTGGCTAAAGCGCGTGCCGCCGCGCAAGCGGATGCGCGTGGCGCCGGCCGCCGCCTTGGCGGTGAGATCCGGATCCACTTCCACCGCGATCACGCCCGGACCGAAGAAGCCATCCAGTTCCTTGGACAGATCCTTGCGCAGCACTTCGGAGGAAATGTTGGTGAGGATGTCGCTATCGGCCAGGTCCGCACCCAGCTCGTCGGACAACTCCGCGAAGTAGTGCGCCGCATCGAGATTGCTGTAATGGCTGCCGGGGATCGCATCGCCCGGGCGTCCGTACAACTGGATGGACGGCGCGGTCACGCCTTCGGTGCCGACCGCTTCGAGCATTTCGGCGGCGATGCGCCAGGATTCGGCGGTGCGGCGCAGGTAGTCGCGCATCGGGTCGCCATCCCCGGCTTCGCGTTCGATGGCGGCCAGTTCCTTGCGTACCTCGGAGTGATCCGGCTTTTTGTAGCTCACCTCCGGCAAGGTGTACTGCCCTTTGCCGTAGGCCTCGATCATGCGGTCTTCCAGCGAGGCCGGCCAGCTCACGGTCGAAAGAATATTGATGCCTTTCACTGCCGCCAACAGCCGCTTGTCGAGCGCGGCATAGGCTTCCAGACCTGCGGGAACGAGCTTTTCGGCAGAGGTACTCACCATCCTTCCTTCTCGCGCGAACCGCGCGGACCATGCGGCTTGCTGGCCGGCCGTCCGCCACGCTGGCGGCGCAGGCGCGATTCGAGCATGGTGGCCTGCTCTTCGCGTTCGTCGCGCAGCTTCAGGTAATTGCGCCAGCGCTCGGGCGTCAGCTCGCCGTCGTGCAGCGCCTCCTGCACCGCGCAGCCCGGTTCGCTGCCATGGCCGCAGTCGGCGAAGCGGCAGTTTTCGGCCAGCGCCTCGATATCGGCGAACAGGTCGAGATTTTCCTCGCCGGTGAGCTTGAGCTCGCGCATGCCGGGGGTATCGATCAGGCAGCCGCCGCTGGGCAACTGCAACAGCGCGCGGTAGGTGGTGGTGTGGCGGCCGCGGCTGTCATGGCTGCGCACGTCGCCGATGGCCATGTGCTGGCTGCCCAGCAAGGTATTGGTGAGGGTGGATTTGCCGGCGCCGGAAGAACCCACCAGCACCGCGCTGTCCCCCGGCTTGAGGTAGCCCGCCAGCACCGCGGCGCTGGCCGGATCCTTGCCGTTGACGGCGTGGATCGGCGTGCCCTCCGGCAGGCGCGCCTTGAGTTCGGCCATGCGGACGTCGGCGTCTTCGGCGCGATCCGGCTTGCTCAGCACCACCACCGGTTGCGCTCCGGAACCTTCCACCAGCGACAGATAACGCTCGATGCGTGCAGGATTGAAATCACCGTCCAGGCCGGTCAGCACCAGCACGTAGTCGATATTGGTGGCGATCACCTGCCGCTCGTAGCGCTCGCCGGCCGCCGCGCGCGACAACACGGTGCGGCGCGGCTGCACCAGCACGATATGCGGCGGCTTGCCCGGCTCGATCTCAACGAAATCGCCCACCGCCGGGCGCTCGGCCGGGTCCAGCCCGCGCTTGAGAAAATGGCCCGCCGGCTGGGCGCCGAAGACCTGCTCCCCATCATGCAATTCGTAGCCGGCCCGATGCTGCGCCACCACGCGGACGATGCGCCGCCCCGCTTCAGGCAAGACCTGACCCCGCCAGCCGATGTGGCGGAGCTTCTCGATGGTCTGGGTCTCGCTCATAGGTCGCGATTATGCCCATCTTCGGGCCAAGGATGCTCTGATCGATTCCACGTACCCGTCACCGCACTGTATGCGCGCCTCGCTGCACTCCAGTGGCGAAGGCAGACTGGCCGTCCGTCGAGACGCTGGGGTGCAGCGAGGTGCGCATACAGTGCGGCCCCAACCGACTGAATTTAATGACGGGGTGACGTCCAGAAGGCCCGCAGGCTGCGCCGCGCGGCTTGAACAGACGGCCAGTCTGCCCTGCCCACGCAACACACCCTGCGGGCCTTCTGGACGTCATGCCGGGTGCGTGGAATCGATCAGAGCATCCTTAGATCGGGAAAGGCATATGACATGAAGTGCAAACGCTTTTCCGTTTTTTGCCTTATTCCATCCCCACGATGCCCTAACTCGCTGTTAGGATCGTGAAAACCGGCGGCAGGCCGGCTTTTTTCCATCCGAAAAGGACGAGAGACCGTTGTTCCCGATCAAGCCCAGCGCGCACCTGGCCGAAGTGCGCTATGAAATCCGTGGCGCGCTGACCCGTCGTGCGCGCGAACTGGAAGCGGCAGGCACGCCGATCATCAAGCTCAACATCGGCAACCCGGCCCGCTATGGTTTTTCCGTGCCGGCCCATCTGCGCGAAGCCATCGCCGCGCACCTGCACGAAAGCGAAGCCTACGGTCACGAACAAGGTCTGGAAGAAGCCCGCGAAGCCATCGCCGCCCAGCAGCGCGCCCGCGGCGCGCGCCACGTGCAGGTGGAACGCATCTTCATCGGCAACGGCGTCAGCGAACTGATCGACCTGAGCCTGCGCGCCCTGCTGCAACCGGGCGACGAAGTGCTGCTGCCCAGCCCCGATTACCCGCTGTGGAGTGCCGCCACCATCTTGAACGGCGGCGTGCCGCGCTATTACCGCTGCCTGGCAGAGAACCGGCACATGCCGGATCCGGAGGAAATGGAAGCCCTGATCACCCCGCGCACGCGCGCGCTGGTGCTGGTCAATCCGAACAACCCCACCGGCGCGGTGTATCCGCGCGCCTTGCTGGAACAGATCGTCGAGATCGCCGCGCGGCATCGCCTGCTGCTGCTGTGCGATGAAATCTACGACCAGATTCTCTACGACGGCGCCGCGTTCCAGCCGCTGGCCGAAATCGCCGGCAACACGCCCTGCCTGAGCTTCGGCGGCTTGAGCAAGGTGCATCGGGCTTGTGGCTATCGCGTGGGCTGGCTCAGCCTTTCCGGCGATCCGGCGCGTACGCACGAATACCGCGACGCACTGCAATTGCTGGCCGCCTTGCGCTTGTGCGCCAACGTCACCGCGCAGTGGGCGGTGATTCCCGCGCTGCAGGATGCGCCAACCATCAACGCACTCACCGCGCCCGGCGGCCGCCTGCATCAGGCGCGGCAAGCCGTGCTCGATGGCGTCGCCGCCAGCCGGTTTCTGGACGTGGTTGCGCCGGAAGGCGCGATCTACGCCTTCCCGCGCGTACGCAGCGATGGCATCGCCAATTTCGACGACAACGCCTTCGCCCTGCGCCTGCTGGAAGAGGAATCCGTGCTGCTCGTGCCCGGCACCAGCTTCAACGTGCCCAACAGCCGCCACATGCGCCTTACCCTGCTGCCGCAACCGGCGCAGTTGCGCGAGGTGTTCGTGCGCATGGAGCGCGTGCTGGAACGCATGGCGGTCGAGGAAACGCCGCGCGCCGCCGTCGCTTCGGCCTGACCATGCCGTTGCGCTACCTCGCCCTGGGCGACTCCTACACCATCGGCGAGGACGTGCCCGCCCAGGCGCGCTGGCCGGTGCAACTGGTGGAAAAGCTGCGCAAGCAGGGAATCACGATTGACGATCCACAGATCGTCGCCGTCACCGGCTGGACCACCGACGAACTATCCGCCGGCATGGACCAGGCCGCGTTCGCGCCCGGCTACGATCTGGTGACGCTGCTGATCGGCGTCAACAATCAATATCGCGGTCGTCCGGCGGCGGAATACCGCGAGCAGTTTCGCGCCTTGCTGATACGCGCCGTGACGCTGGCCGATCACCGCGCCGAACGTGTGGTGGTGGTGTCGATTCCCGATTGGGGCGTCACGCCGTTCGGCTATGCCAGCGGACGTGATCGGGGGCAAATTGCCCATGAACTGGATGGTTTCAATGCGATCGCGCACGACGAAGCGAGCGCAGCCGGCGCGCATTTCGTGAACATCACCGGCATTTCGCGCGAGCACGCGGGACTGGTTGCCTCGGACGGCTTGCACCCGTCTGGAGCGCAATATGCGTTGTGGACGGAAGCCATCGAACCGGTCGTGGCCGAGGCGCTGCAGCGCGCTGCCGTGCTTTAAGCGAGTTCTGATCTGACCGGTAAGACCTTCGCTGGCCGTAGGTTGGGGCGCAAATCCCAACGTTTCCATGCGCCTATGCATCCCATGTTTAGGTTTGCATCCCAACCTGCGCATATTTGCACCGCTTTGGGCGCAGGAAATGACGAACGGCATCCTTTACTCTTCGTTAAAATTTTGAAACAGTTGCACCGGGGGAACACTGGGGCAACATTGCGAGGGATGTCCAGACGTTCACGCGTCTAGCCGTATGGAGGGAAAAAACGGCAGGCATTTCCCCGTTGCACCGGTGCTCTCTATCGCCACTATTCGGGGAGTCACCATGCAAGCCCATTACAATCGCCTGTCCATTGCAGTCCGCCTGGCATTGTCCGTCGGCATCGCCTCATCGGCCGCCATCGCCCACGCCCAGGACACCAGCACCCAACAGAACAATCCGGCGCCGCAGAACACCGCGCAAAACGCCAACGAACAACCGCAGGCGTCGAAAGCCAAATCGCTGCAGGCCGTCACGGTCACCGGCTCGCTGATTCGCCGCGTCGATACCGAAACCGCCAGCCCGGTGATCACCCTGGACCGCACCGCGCTCACCGCCAACGGTGCGCCGACGCTGGGCAACGTGCTGCAGCAGTTGCCCAGCATTTCCGGCTATGCCACCAACCCGGCCAACAACAGCAACGGCGGCGGCGGCGCCAGCCCCACGCTGGAAGGCGGCGACGGCGCTTCGCGCGTATCGCTGCGCGGCATGGGGGCCAACCGCACCCTGGTACTGGTGGATGGCCAGCGCATGGCCAACCAGGATCTCAACATGATTCCGCAGAACATGATCCAGAGCGTGGACGTGCTGGCGGAAGGCGCATCCACCGCATACGGTTCGGATGCCGTCGGCGGCGTGGTGAACCTGCATCTGCGCAAGGATTTCAAGGGCGCCGAATTCAGCATCAACGACGGCATTTCCAGCCATGGCGACAGCCAGCGGCGCGGCTTCAACTTCACCACCGGCGCCAGCGGCGAGGCCGGCAACATCGTGGCCGGCATCGACTGGAACAAGTACACCCCGACGCTGGCTCCGCGGCGCGGCTTCTCGCAGCGCGCGCTGTATCTGTCCAGCGGCGTCGCCGTACCGCAAGGTTCGGGCACGATTCCCTCCGGCCGCATCCTGGTCCCTGCCGCGCTCACGCCAGGCGGCTGCCATGTGAACGCCGCGGGCAACGCTTACGTCACCCTGGCCAGCGGCAGCGGCGGTAGCCTCGGCGATTACCGCTGCTATGGCGGCTCCAACGATACCTTCAACTACAACGCCTACAACTACATCCAGACCGAGCAGAAGCGCGTGAACTTCTTCGTGCTCGGCAACTACAACATCACGCCGAACCTCACTGCGTTCGCCAACGTGTTCTACAACCGCACCAATTCCTCCGGCCAGGACGCCCCCGCGCCCACCAGCACCAACGACGGCTGGTACGTGGCGGCGAACAATCCGATCAACCCGTTCGGCGTCACCTTCGGCACGCCGCCGGGCTACACCGGTACCAGTTATGTGATAAGCGAGCGCCTCACCGGCCTGGGCACGCGCCTGCACACCTTCAACACCGATAACTTCCAGCTCAACACCGGTCTGCGTGGCCACTTCGGTCAAACCAGCTGGCTGTGGGACGCGAGCCTCAACTACGGCTACTCCAATCGCCAGCAGACCAACTACAACGAAGTGAACATCGCCGACCTGCAAGCGGTGATCAATGGCGGCGGCAACATCTTCAACCAGGCCGATCCTGCGGTGTCGGCGCAATTGGCGAAAGGTGTGGACGCCCCGGTCTATACGCTCACCAATACGATGAAGCAGCTGCAGTTCAACGCTTCCGGCGAACTGTGGGATCTGCCTGCCGGCGCGATCCAGCTTTCCACCGGCGCGCTGTACCGCTGGAACTCGATGAACTACACGGTGACGCCGGACGCCATTCTCAATCCGGGCACCGCCACCTGCGCCGTGCTGGCCGAAGCCTGCGGCTCGCCCGGCCGCGGCAGCATCAACGTGAAGGAGCTTTACGCCGAATCGCTGATCCCGCTGCTATCGGAAAAGCCCGGTGCTTACTCCCTGAACCTGGACGTGGGCATCCGCGCCTCCGACTACAGCACCTCCGGCACCACCACCAACAAGAAGATCGCGCTGGAATACAAGCCGATCGCCGATTTGTTGATACGTGCCACCGCCACCCAGGTGTTCCGCGCGCCCAACCTCAACGAACTCGACGATGGCCTCACCATTGGCGGGCCTACGGTCAACGACCCCTGCGTAGGCCTCAGTGCCGCCACGCTGGCGGCGCATCCCAACGCCTGCCAGTTCGTGCCGCCGAATTGGGCGGGCAATCCGATCCCGCAGATCACCTCCTATTCTTCAGGCGGCAAACCTGCCGGCGTCAACCTGAAGCCAGAACATGGCAATTCGTTCGATCTGGGACTGGTGTACTCGCCAAGCTGGCTGGAGGGTTTCTCCACCACTGTGGACGCATGGCGCATCAACCTGCACGACATGCTGACGCCGCTGGCCGCGCAGACGGTATTTAACGCCTGCTTTGCCAACGACAGCAGCCCGTACTGCAGCTTCATCCACCGGTACCCCACCAGCAATGCACTCGCCGGTGCGATCTATTACATGAGCACGCCGGTGGTGAACCTGGGCAACCTGAGCACCAGCGGCATCGATTTCAGCACCAGCTACGCCATCCCGCATTTCGACGTGGGCAGCTTCAACCCCGGCAACTTCAAAGTGGGACTCAACACCACCTACACCAGCTCGTTCTACAACGACGCCACGCCAGGCCAGCCGGGTCAGAAGACGATCAACTATGCCGGCACGTACACGCAACAGTTCGGCAGCATTGCCCGCTGGCGCGGTACGCTGACGCTGAACTGGTCGCTGGGCAACTGGAGTGCGCAATGGCAGACGCGCTACATCCATCGCATGACCAACCTCAGCGCCGACATCAACACCGGCGCGCCCGCACCGGTTGCGTCGGTCCTGTATCACTCGGCACAGATCGCCTACAACGTGCCGGCGATCAAGACGCGCTTCGAGTTCGGCGTGGACAACATCACCGACAAGGCGCCGCCGCTGATCTACCAGAACGGCCCGAACTACAACGTCGATACGTCGACCTATGATGTGCTGGGCCGTTACTACTGGGCTCGGGCCACGGTGAAGTTCTAATTGCGGAACCAAGCAGTACCGACTCCCTCCCCTACGCCTAGTAGGGGAGGGAGTCATGCACCACGCCAGCAAACAACGCGGATACACCCCTGAGCATTTCCGATCGCGAACGAGAAGCCGCCCTGCTCGCCGCCTTCAATCAGGGCGACATGGACCGCGTGCTCGCCTTGAGCGAAACGCTGCCGGAAACCGAAACCACACTGCTGTTGCGCGCATTGGCGTTACGCGCCGTCGGCAAATTGCACGAAGCACGTCTTCTGCTCACGCGCCTCACCCAAGTGGCGCCACGTACGTTCGAATACTGGAATAATCTGGGCCTGGTCGCGCGCGAATCCGGCGATGTGGAAACCGCCGCCCAAGCCTTGCAGCAGGCCTTGACACTCGCGCCGCAAAGCGCCGACGCACACTACAACCTGGGCCTGCTGCACCTGCAATTGAAGAACTGGCCGGCCGCCCGCGAATCGCTGCTGGACGCCGTGCAGCTCGCGCCGGATTTCACCGAGGCGCGCCTGTACGCCGCGCATGCCAGCCATGTATGCGGCGACAACTTCGCCGAAGAGGCGATGCTGGAGAACGTCGCCACCTGGCCGCCCCAACCTGCGGATCAGGCATTGATGCTGGCGAGCATGCTGTCCACACTAGGGCAGCAGGAAGTGGCCTTGCATGCGCTGGACCAGGCGATGCTGCCCCAAGACGATACAGCTCAAGCTTTGCGTGGACGCATCATCGCCATGCGCGCCCTGCTGCATGAACGCGGCAATCGGGTCGACCAGGCCGAACGCGAGCTGGCGCGGTTATCGCTGGACGATATATCGGCACAACAACCGGAGCTGGCGTGCGCCGCGTGGCTGGCCCATGCAGCCGTCGCCGCGCGTCGTGGTGACCGGGAACGCGCAGCGTCGCTGTACGAACGCATCCTTGCCCTTACTGCCGATACGGAAGTGCGCATACAAGCCGCCTTCGGCTTGGCCGCCGCGCGCGACAAGCAGGCACTCCACGGCGAAGCGTGGAAGGCCTTGCAACACGCGCATGACACGCAGCTCACCGTGGCGCGCGCCATCGTTCCCGAGTTGATGGCCGACGACAGCGAACCGCTGGCGATGGCCGATCTTTGCGTCAGCCGCATCGAGCATGACCACTGGAAGCCCTTGGCATCACCGCGCGCTGAGCAAAGCCCCGTGTTCGTGGTCGGCTTTCCGCGCTCAGGCACCACGCTGCTGGAGCAGATGCTGGACGCGCACCCTGATTTCTGCGCAATGGACGAGCGCGCCTTTATCCACGAACTGACCGAGCGCATGAACTTCGCCAGTCAGCCCTACCCTTCCGCACTGGCCGAGCTCACCCAGATCGAAGCCGATCAGTTGCGCGAGGTGTATGCGGCGATGGTGCGCAAGACCGTTCCCGATCTGGGGACGCGACGACTGGTCGACAAGAACCCACTCAACATGCTGTGCCTGCCGATGATCGCGCGGCTGTTTCCGGAAGCGCGCATCATTCTGTGCCTGCGCCACCCTTGCGACGTGTTGCTGAGTTGCTACATGCAACCGTTCCGTTCGCCGGCCTTCATGGTGCTGTGCAGTTCGCTGGAACGCCTGGCGCGCAGCTATGTGCGCGCATTCGAGCATTGGTTCGGCCAGGCAGAAATATTTGCACCCCGCGTGCTGGAATGGCGCTACGAATCCGTCGTCACCCGTTTCGACGAACACGTGCAGCGGCTGGGCCATTTCCTCGATGTCGAAGACGCTGTGCCCATGGCGCGCTTCGCCGAACATGCACGCAGCAAGGGCTACATCAGCACGCCCAGCTACGCGCAGGTGACGCAAGGCATCCACGGCCGCGCGGTGCATCGCTGGCATGCGTATCGCGAAATGTTCGAGCCGGTGTTGCCGATCCTGCGACCGATGATGGAGCGGCTGGGTTACGCCGATTCGTAGGTTGGGGTGCAAACCCCAACATTCCGATCCAACATGCACGGCGATGTTGGGGTTTGCACCCCAACCTACACGGCTGCCGCGTTGAAATCGCCGATCGCTTCGATCAGCGCGGTGACCGCCTCGCGTTCGGCTTCCGTCAAATCCGGATTCCAACTGTCCAGAATCAACACCACGCGCGTTTCGCCGCTGCGATTCCACGCCTCGTGCTCGAACGTGTCGTCGAACGTGACGCAGCGCCCTTCCTGCCAGACATGCGTTTCGCCACCCACGCGCAAGGCGCAATCCGGCGGCACGATCAAGGGCAGATGGGTGACCAGGCGCACGTTGGTCACGCCCGTGTGCGGCAGGATGTGCGTGCCGGGACTCAGCACGGAGAACAGCGTTTCCGGCGCATGCTCGCGGATATGCGTGAGCGGCAGGCTGTCCAGCAGCGCCGCGGTGCGCGGACAGGCTGCCGCATGCTCGTCGTAGCGCTCGCCATGCCGATAGAAGAAATACGCATCCCAGGCGGCGGGTCGCGGCCCGGAGGATTCCAGCATCGCCTGCTGCGATTGCCCCGGTGGCGGCGCGCCGAGAAACGCTTCCAGGTTTTGCTCCTGCGCCAGCACCGCCCGCAGTTCGTCGCGTATCTCGTCGGTGGCGGCTTCCAGTGCGTCATGCCAGGGAAAGCGCTCGCGCGGGTAATAGGGTCGACTGGGGATGTCCGGAAAATAAAGAAACTTCGGCCGCTGGCGCGGATCGGCCATGGCGACGGCGCGCTCGCCCAGATAACCGTCCAGGCAATGCTGCACCCGTTGCATCTCGCTAGCGCCATAACGCTGCAGCAAAGGTTCCAGCACGCGATGGAACCAGGCCAGCCGCCCGGCATCGACATAACGCATGGCGTGTTTCACCGCCTCGCGCAGACCGGGCGCCGTGGTGTCCTCGCTCAACCAGCGTCCTTGGCTCTGGGCCGTACGCAGCGCCCCAAAATAGGCCGTCAATGCCTCCTGCGACTGACCGAGCTGTTCCAGCGCGATGCCCAGGCGCAGGCGCACCACGAACAGATCCGGCGCCACCCGCAAAGCGCGCCGCAGCGTCCGGGCGGCAGCGGCAAAGTCGGCGTCGAAGAGTTGCGCCGTACCCAGCACCTGCAAGGCCTCCAGATCATCCGGCGCTTCGTCCAGCAAACGCTTGAACAGCTGCGCGGCCTGTTGCAGATCATCACGTTCCAGGCACGCACGCGCGGCATCCCGCCATTGCGCGAGCGGCGTTGCAGTGGGCGTGTTCATGCTTCGTTCCCCCATCCCCCGGCTGAGCCTTTATCGCACACCGGTGGGCGCTTTCCCATCGTATTCGAGAGGGAAAAATGGCCACGGCAACCGTTCTGCCACGATTTCGCCATGGCTCGGTGACCTTGCCGCATCAGACTGTGCTCCCGGCAACCAAACCCGGGGAGCGATGCCATGGCTAGTCTTCGTTGCCGAAGCGCCTTCATTTCCGACGTCCATCTGGGCACACCGGACTGCAAAGCAGCCTACCTGCTGGATTTTTTGCGCAGCCTGCAATGTGAAAAGCTGTATCTGGTCGGCGACATCATCGACCTGGAAGCCTTGAGCCGCCGTCGCTGGTGGCATCCGGACCACGGCACGGTGATCGCCGAGGTGCTGGACATGGCGCGCCGCGGGGTCGAGGTGACCTACATACCGGGCAATCACGACTGCGCGCTGCGCGGCCTGGTGGGCCAGTCCATCTGCGGCGTGCGCATCGAACTGAACGCGATCCACGTGGGCGCCGACGGCCGCCGCTACCGCGTGAGCCACGGCGACGAATACGACCCCGAGCAGATCGGCCGCAGCTGGATGCTGCACCTGGGCGAGGCGATGCACCGTTTCGTGTGCTGGGGCAACCGCCGCATCAATGCCTGGCGCCGCCGCATGGCGATGCCATACCTGCCACTGTCGATCATCGTGAAATCGCATGTCGGCAAGGCGCTGGCCTATATCCGCGCCTACGAGGAACGCGTGGCCGCCGGCGCGCGCGAACACGGCGTGGATGGCCATATCTGCGGCCACATCCATTTCGGCCAGGTACGCACCATCGACGGCGTGGTCTACCTCAATGACGGCGACTGGGTAGAGCACTGCACCGCGCTGGTCGAGGACGAACATGGCGCGATGGAGCTGATCCACTGGAGCGAGCAGCCAACCGCCTTGGGCCACGCCAGCCTGGAGCAGGTGCAGCCTTCGCCGATGGCGGCCCTGGCGCTGGCGCCGCTGGCGCGACGCAAGAAGCCGGAGGAAATCGAGCTGCCGTCCGCCGCCTGAGGCAGGTAGGTTGGGGTGCAAACCCCAACCTACGCCCTTGATCCGCCGCCGCGCTGCCAATATGTGGGAAGGATTACAATTGGCCCCTTCCTTGCCGGAGTTCCCTTCCCCATGTCCCTCGACACCGCCACCCGCGACCGCATCGAAACCCTGCTGAAAGACCACCGCGTGGTGCTGTTCATGAAGGGCACGCGCTACCAGCCGATGTGCGGCTTCTCCGCCGCCGCCGTCAACACGCTCAACGAACTGCTGCCCGACTACCACACCGTGAACGTGCTGGAAGACCAGGACATTCGCGAAGGCATCAAGGCGTTCGGCAACTGGCCCACGATTCCGCAACTGTACGTGGAAGGCGAGCTGGTCGGCGGCGCCGACATCATTCGCCAGATGTACGGCAGCGGCGAACTGCACCAACTGTTCGGCGCCACGCCGCCGGACCGCACCCCGCCGGAAATCACCATCACCGACAAGGCCGCCGAAGCCATCCGTTCCGGTACCGCCAACGCGCAGGGCATGGCGCTGCATCTTGAGATCGGCCCCGACCACAGCGCCGGCTTCCAGTTGGCATCGGCCGGCGACCACGACATCGTGGTCACCGCCAACGGCATCGAGGTCCACTTCGACCCGGCCAGCGCCCAGCGCGCCAAGGGCATCGTGATCGACTGGGTCTCCACCATGCAGGGCGAAGGCCTGAGCCTGAAATTTCCCGGCGCCGGCAGTGCCGGTGGCGTCCAGTCGATGAGCGTGCAGGAACTCAAGCACCGCCTCGCCGCCGGCACCATCACCCTGATCGACACCCGCCCGGCCCAGGGCCGCGACATCGCCAAACCCCTGCCGCAGGCCCGCATCCTGGAAGAAGAAGGCTACACCGCACTCGCCAACCTGCCCAAGGAAACCCCGATCGCCTTCATGTGCCACCACGGCATCTCCAGCCGCAGCGTGGCGGAGCAATTCGTGGCGCATGGGTTTACGCAGGTGTATAGCGTGGATGGTGGGATTGATGGGTGGGCGGCGGAGGTCGACTCCAGCGTGCCGCGGTATTGATATCTGCCGTGCTTAAACGCAACAAATGAATACGGGGCTCATGGCCCCGTATTTTTTGGTTGCTCCGCAGGAGTCAATGCACGTATAGCTTCAGACTTCCGCCCACATGCGCAGCAAATTGGCGTGCGACTTGCTCACCGAATCGAAAAGCGCACTCTTGCCTTCGCGGTTGAAGATTTGCCGTTTGGCGTTATCCAGATCCCAAAGCAGCTCCCGCTGAGCGGGATCGCGCACCTGACTTTGTACCCAGATAATGGCTGCATCGCGCACACCGCGTGTGACTGGCGTAACGTGATGCAAGGTATTGGCCGGATACGCGATGGCGGCGCCCGCATCCAGTTTGAACTGGCCGGCAAGACCATTCACGTAGACCACCAATTCACCGCCGTCGTAGCCCTTGGGGTCGGACAAGAAAACGGTGATCGCGATATCGCTGCGCACCGCATTGCCGAGGCCGCCCATGATCGGCGCATCAACATGCTGGCCATATTGCATGCCTTGGCCATAGCGATTGAAAAGAGGTTGCGTGTTCGACGCTGGCAACAACGCCGCCTGCAACATGCCGTTGCGAAAGAACGCTTCGCGCACGATGCCTGCCAATCGTTCGTAGACAGGCGTACCCAGCGTCACCTGAAGATTTTTCTTTACTTCACGCGCCGACCAGCCGGCGGTACTCGCACCGTCAGCAAAGCTGGCGCTTTCCAGTTCGGCTCGAATGGCCGTCAATTCTTCGGGATTGAGCACATTGGGAACGCAGAGGATCAAGGTCAGAGTCCTTCGCAGTGGATGGCCGGCCGGGCTGGCTTATGGTACCCGGCCGTAACACCTCCGGAAACGTGGGAAAGCGCATCCGGAGGGCATTTCCCTGACAATATGCAAGACTGCCAAAGGCCCCGCTGACTCTTCTGTACGATATCCACCATGCCATCGCAAAGCGCCTCCCTGTCGCCGGCCATTCGTCAGTTGCTGGCTGAGGCCGGCAGAGCCCTCAGCCAAGGGCACACCGATGCCGCCGAACGAGCTTTACGGCAAGTGCTTGCGGATGCGCCGACGCTGGTGGATGCGCAGGTCCTCTACGGCGTCACCAGCTTGATGCGTGGCGACAGCGCCAAGGCCATCGAGTTCTTGCGCAAGGCGGCGCAACAGCGTCCTGACGACGCCAACATCCAGATGAGCCTCGGCAGCGCCTTGCACGATGCCGGCGCCACCGACGAAGGGTTGGACCACCTTCGTCGGGCCTGCGCCTTGGCGCCCAAACAGGCCTCGGCCTGGTACAACCTGGGCAAGGCGCTCAAGCAGCAATGGAAGCTCGAAGAAGCCGTCAACGCGCTGCGCCGTGCGCTTGCCTTGAACGATGGTTACATCCTGGCACGGATCTCCCTGGCCGACATCTGCACCATCCAAGGCAACATTGCGCAGGCAGTACGGGAGTACCGCCGCGTGCTACAACAACAGCCCGAACAGGCCGAAGCCTGGCACGCGCTGGCGAACCTGAAAACCGAACCGCTGAGCGCAGCCGATGTAGAACACATTCGTCGCGCATTACGCAACCCGGCGATCAACCCCAACACGCGGGTGGCGCTTGGCTTCAGCTTGTTCAAGGCGCTTGAAGACCAGCATGATTACGCCGGCGCGTTCGAAGCGCTGCAGGAGGCCAACGCCAACAAGCGGCGCCTGGTGCGGTGGGATGCAGCAGCCGAACACGCGCGCATCGAAATGATCATGGCGGCTTTTAGCGAGCCGCTGCCCGAACCGCTGGACCCGACCTTGGGCAAGGAAGCCATCCTGATCGTCAGCATGCCGCGCTCGGGCTCAACCCTGGTCGAACATATCCTGGCCGCCCATCCACAGGTGGAAGGCGCCAACGAAATTCCCGATCTGCCGGCTATTCTCGACGAGGAATCGCGTCGCCGCGGGCAAGCGTTTCCGCAGTGGGTCGGCCAAGCCGACGCAAACGACTGGGCGCGCCTGGGCAGGGATTACCTGGCACGCACGGCACGCTGGCGGGAAAACTGCTCTTACTTTACCGACAAGGGTCTGCTGAACTGGCAATGGGTCGGCGCCGTAAGAGCCATGTTGCCAGGAGCCAAGATCATCCATTGTCACCGTGATCCGCTCGACACCTGCTTCTCGTGCTACCGCCAATTGTTCAACGACGGTATTCACTACAGCTATGACATGGCCGAATTGGCGGAACATTGCCGCGACTATCAGCGGCTCAGCGATTACTGGCTGATGCGCTTCCCGGACTGGATTCTGGATTTTTCATACGAGGCCTTGTTGCAAGATCCGGAGGCGCAGGTCCGGCGATTACTCGCATTCTGCGAATTGCCGTTTGATCCTGCATGTCTGTCGCCACACGAGGCCAAGCGCAACGTATACAGCACCGCCAGTGCGGCTCAGGTGCGCCAGCCGATACGACAGGAACCGGCACGCAGCGCTCCTTACAGCGACTGGCTGCAACCGCTGCGCGACCGCCTCGCGCGCTGAAACGAATGAGGCCGCCGGTTCCCCGGCGGCCTCGTTATCTTGCTTCTCGCCTCCTCCACCCGGCGACATCGACTTGTGATGACGCCGAGCGAAGAAGCCTTTCTTCTTACCAGTCGTACTTGACGTTGAACTCCGCATAGCGCGGGGCTTCCGTCGCAAACACACCGCTGCGTACGCCGGGCTGTGGCAGCTTGTAGTTGGAGTCCGGCGCTCCGCCGACGTCGTCGTGGGTGACGACATAAGCGGTGGTGTTCTGCTCGTTGAACAGGTTGTGGACCTGCACCTGCAGCGTCAGATGCTTGCCAGCCCATTCAGGAATGTAGCTGACCGCCAGGTCGATCTGATGCGTCCAAGGCGTATGCCCGGCCTTGCCCGGAGGCGACGGCTCGCCATTGCACCAGTGATAAGCCTCGCCGTAACCATCCGGATCGATCTGGTTCGGACCCCAGGCGCCCAGGCATGTGATGGGCGCGCCCGACTGAATGACATACACGCCGCTGACCAGCCACTCCGGGGTGATCCCGTAGGTGCCGTAGGCCTTCAGTGTATGGCGATGCGAATTGGGCAGTTCGCCGTTCGAATATTGCATCAGCTCGGGGAAGTCCCACGCCTCGCTGAGCGAGCCGGACTGGCCGCCACCTGCAGCTGCCGACGCATTGCTGGTCTGGCCGAGCGGCGAGTAGGTCGGGCCTTCCGTGGTGCCATAGCTCTTGGCAAACACGTAGTCGATCTTGGCCATCCACTTGCCGTCCCACGGATGCTCAAGCGCTTCTTCCAAGCTGTAGTACTTGCGGAACGCTGCGGGAAAACCTGTGACGAATCCCGCGGCAGTCGCCGTATGCGGGTTCCAGGTGTAGGTCTTGTAGGTACCGTCGGTCGCCAGGTAGCGCACGGTGTTGCTGCGTCCGGGATTGACCACAATATCCGTTTGGAACACCGTCGGATCGGCGTCCGCAGGCATGTTGACAGTGCCCGTGTCGTCGATGACGTTGTTCATCTTCGAGTAGGTCGCCTGCGAGGTCCAGACCAGCGACTGGCCGAACGCATTGAACGCCTTCTGGAAGCCCAGCACGTATTCGTCCTGGTACATCGACTTCAGATCCTCAGCGGCAACCGTCTTGGGATCCTTGGGCGTGCCGTATTCACCGTCGGGCGAATATGGCGTCGCGCTTGTCGCAACCCGGGTCAGGCCCTGCGGAATGCCGTTCGCATCGATGGACGAATAGGTGTAGTACTCGTTGATGTAGGCGTTCTTGCCGGCCGTGCGAACACCCAATCCGGTCGGCAGCGCAAGGTAGTAACGCCCCACGTTGCCGTACAGCTTGGCGCTGCTGTCACCGAAGATGTCCCAGCTGAAGCCCAGACGCGGTTGCCACTGCGGCTTGGTCTGCCTGATGTAAGCCACGTTGGCAGCGTTGAAGTTGGTGAACTGGTCGTTGCGCACACCGAGATTCAGCAGCAGATTGGGCGTAACTTGCCAGTTGTCCTCGATGAACTGCGCCTTCTGCTCCACCGTGAACGTGGCCGTGCCGCCATACACACGTTTCTGGACGTAGTAGCTCTGGGCATCCGCACCGGTACCCACCGGGCCGCCATTGGGATAATTGATCGGATTGTCGACGCACTGGCCCAGGGCATTGCAAGTGAGGGTCGGCGATGTGAAGTTCTTTGCCCCTTGCTTGCCGTAGACCCAGTAGTACCCAGGACCGCCGGGGATGCTGCCGTCGCTGATGTCCGTGCTGCGCATGTTGTCGATGCCGAACTTCAGGTCGTGGTTACCCAGCTTCCAATCCAGGTCCAGACGGAAGTTGTTCTCGCTCGACTTGTGGTCCGGAGAAGGAATGGTAGCCGGATTGATGTTCGTGTTGCCGTAACCCGGAACGGTTGGGTTTTGGGCCGAAACAGTGCGTATGCCCGGCAGCGACGGATCAAAGCCCGGATAGGCCACTTGCTTGCTGAAGTACGTGCTCTTCATCTTGCCGGCCAGCACGCTCAGCGTAAGGTTATCGGTGATGTAGGAGGTGTACCTCAGGATGCCGAGTTCGAACTTGCTCGAGTACAACGGATTGTTGATGCCGTTGAAGCTACCTACGGTGTTGGTGGCGTAGTCGTAGTTGTAGGCGTTGTTCGATTGGTCCTGGAACTTGCTTGAAGCATAGGTAGCTTCAAGAACGTTGCTGTCGTTGATATTCCAGTCCAACTTGCCGTAGAACTTGGGCGAAGTGGTGCTTACCGAATTGTAGTAAGGCGAATTGACCGAGTCGACAGCCTTGCTGCTGTTGTGTTGGGCTTCGGCGGTGAGGTAGAAGAACAGCTTGTCCTTGATCAGCGGGCCTGAAATATAGGCGTCGTAGGTCTGGGTCCAGTTCTCATCCTTGCTGCGATTGGCATAGATGTCGCCAGGTCGCTGGCCCGCCGTGGTCGATTGGGGATTTGCGTAGTAAATGTTGTCGTAGGAGCTTTGCGCCCAAGCCGGCGCGAAAGTGATATAGGCGCCTGCGTGGAATTCGTTGCCGCCGCGATGGCCGACCTGGCTGATCACGCCGCCAGTGGAGCGGCCATACTCGGCGCCGTAGCCGGAGGTGATGGTCTGCTGTTCGGCGATGGCGAAGTACGGCAGTGCGATACCGCCAGCGTTGCCCACCGGATCGGTCGTGTTGAAGCCGTTGATGTAGTAGGCGTTCTCCACCGTCGAGTCGCCGCCGAAAGAAATCAGCGGGGTGCCGGCCGGGCCGGTGCCGAGGCTGGCGTTGGCGCCGGAGACACCGGGTGCCAGCAGGGCGATGGATTCGGCATTGCGTGCCAACGGCAGCTGCTTCAGCTGCTGGGCGGTGATCACCGAGGTCTGGCGTGTGGAGGCCACATCGATCACCGGGATGGAATTGGCCGTAACCGTCACGCTGGCCAGGTTCTGCGCATTCTGACTGCCCGCAGCGGCTTCAAACGGTACCGTGACCGGGCCGGCTACGCTGACGGACACATTGTCCTGAGTGGCAACCGTCTGGCCGTTGTTCTGCAGCGACACGGTATAGCTGCCCACCGGCAGCGCGGTGGCGGAATACCGGCCCGAGCTGGCATCCACCGGAACGACGCGAGTCAGGCCGGTTTGCTTGTTGACAACCTTGACCGTTTCGCCAGCTGCCGCCGGCGCTGTACCCACGATCGAACCCGTAGTGGCCTGGGCAAATACCTGCCCAGAAAAGCCGAAACCCATGGCTATGGCAACTGCCAACGCAGTGTGACGCACCGGCATCTTGTTCGATGCAGGCCCAAATTTCTTGATGCTCATTTAGATGCTCCCCAGCAGCTAGAATCAAAAGGCAAAAAAAACCGCCCGCCAGCAAACGGGGTCCCACCCCGGCCAGATCATGACGGTTTCCTCCCTATCCCCGAACAAACGCCAACCCGGATGCTTAACGGGTCTTTAGCATTTGTTATGCCGAACTTAAGGGTTCTGGCTGCAGAAAGTCAACGACAAATACCTACACAGGGAGATCAATAACTTGCGTTTTCGTAAATTATTGCGAAACCGGGACTGCCAGCCTCTTTGCGCAGGGCACTCACTCCCCCAACTCATCCTCGAACCGCAGATGCTTCACGCTTCGCCCATTCCTGCGCACCAGTTTCAGCGCCTCGATGCCGATGCGGATATGCGCTTCCACATAGTCAGCAGTGATCTTGCGATCGCTCAATTCGGTCTTTACGCCTTCCGGGATCATGGGCTGATCGGAAACCAGCAATAGCGCACCACATGGAATGTGATTGGCGAAACCGGCGGCAAAAATGGTAGCGGTTTCCATATCCACCGCCATGCAACGTGTGCGCCGCAAGTATTCCTTGAAGGTTTCGTCGTGTTCCCACACACGCCGGTTGGTGGTGTAGACGGTGCCGGTCCAGTAATCATGTCCCAGATCGCGAATCATGGTGGAAACACCGCGCTGCAATTGGAAGGCGGGCAACGCGGGCACTTCGGGCGGCAGATAATCGTTGCTGGTGCCTTCCCCACGGATAGCGGCAATAGGCAAGATCAGATCACCGAGCTGATTTTTCTTTTTCACGCCGCCGCACTTGCCCAGGAACAGCACTGCGCTTGGCTGTATCGCACCGAGCAGATCCATCACGGTGGCGGCATTGGGACTGCCCATGCCGAAATTGATGAGAGTGATGTCGTCAGCCGTGGCGCTTGGCATGGGCCGGTCGCGTCCCTGTACCTCCACCCCGTGCCATTGCGCAAACAGATCTACGTAATGGCCGAAGTTGGTCAACAGAATGTGGGAGCCGAATTGTTCCAGCGGCACGCCGGTGTAGCGCGGCAGCCAGTTGGTGACGATCTCGTGTTTGGTTTTCATGGAAGCTCGTGGTTTCGGCGCAGCTTGGCTTTGCTGCGCGTGACCGGCGACGCCACGCCGGCAGAATGCCAATTCTCAAGCGCGCCTATCTTATCGGTCTTTTGGTGATACACGGCAACGAGGTATGCATGGTGCTCATAGGAGTGCCCGTAAACCGGCATCGGTACTTGCTTCGACGACTCAGCCTGATTGACATGCACGCCCGGACGTCCGCGCCACTGTCCGCGGACTATGGCGTGCCGCAACGCGCTTGTCCAAGTCCTTGATTTGGAGCACTTCCATGTCTGGCACGCGGTTTGCTGATCGATTCATCGAAAGTGACATCACCAACCAGGGAGAACCCTTTTGAGTACGTTTCGCACGACGCTAGTTTTCATGCTCGCGATGATGGGATATATCGCCATTCCCCATGCATATGCGGCGGAGGAAGCGCAAGGCAAGTCATCATCACTCTCGCGCGAACAAGTCACGCACATCCTCGATAGCGACCGCATGATCAACACATCGCAGGGCGTGGACGAACAGATCAAGGTGCATATCGGGGGCATCGACCAATGGATATCCGTCCGCGGCAAGGACCGCCGCAATCCCATCCTGCTGTTCCTGCATGGCGGTCCGGCATCGCCCGCCATGCCGGAGGCCTATACGTTCCAGACACCCTGGGAAGACTATTTCACCGTGGTGCAGTGGGACCAGCGCGGCGCCGGCAAGACGTATCGCGCCAATACGGAGGCCGCCATGGAACCGGGCATGAGCGTCGACGGCATGACCAACGACGCGGCTGACCTGGTGCAGTACCTGCGCCAACGCTATGGCAAGCAGAAGATCTTCCTGCTCGGCCACTCCTGGGGTTCGATCCTCGGTGTCACCCTTGCGCAGCGGCACCCCGAGTGGTTCTACGCGTACATCTCCACGGGTCAGGTGGTGAACGGCCGCCGCAATGAAGAGGTGGGCTACGGTTTCGCCTTGCGTCGCGCCAAGGAGGAAAACAACCAGGCGGCCATCCGTGAACTGGAAGCCCTGGCACCTTATCCAGGTCCCGGCAAAATGACGATCGAACGCGTCGGCATCAGAAGCAAGTGGGAGATGTATTACGGCGGGCTTGCCTGGGGCCGCAAGGATTATCAGTTCGAGGACGATGCCGAATCGCTATCGCCCGACTACAGTCGCGAAGACCTCGATGCCATCGGCAAGGGCAGCCTGTTCTCGCTCGATCATCTACTGCCGGCGTTGCTCGATACGAATTTCGACAACGTCACGCAATTCGGTTGCCCCGTGATCGTCTATGTGGGCGCACACGACTACACCACACCGCATGAACTGGCCGAGGCGTGGTTCACGCACATCCAGGCACCGTCGAAAAAGCTGGTGGTATTCGCCGACTCCGCGCACATGATGATGCAGGAGCAACCTGGCCGCTTTCTCATGCATCTGGTAACGGACGTGCTGCCGCTAGCGCAGAAAGCAGGCGATGCGGCACCGTCCGAACTCGTGCGCACGAATTGAAACGACGAGCATGCCCGGCGGATAATTTACCGCCGGGCAGCTACTTGGTGACAAAGGCATCTACGTGGAAGCGGGTTCACATTCCCTGTTGAACTCACCGATAGCAACCACGAGATCCGTTACCGCAGCACGCTCGACCTCAGTCAGGTCCGGATTCCAGCAATCGAGGATCAGCACCACTCGCGTATGCTCGCTGCGGTTCCACGCCTCATGCTCGAACGTATCGTCAAAGGTGACGCATCGGCCCTTCTGCCATGGATGCACCTCACCGCCCACACGCAGCGCGCAATCGGAAGGCACGATCAAGGGAAGATGCGTGACCAGACGCGTATTGGTCACCCCGGTATGCGGAAGGATGTGCGTGCCCGGCTGCAAAACCGAAAACAGCGCCTCGGGTGCGTGCTCCCGAATGCGGGACAAGGGCAGCTTGTCGAGCAGCGACGACGTACGCGGACATCTCAGGCAATGCTCGTCGTAGCGCTCGCCATGCCGATAAAAGAAATAGGCCTCCCACGCGGCCGGCTTGGCGCCCGATGCGCGCAATAAATCCTGGGTATTGGCCTCGGACGTTTCACCCAAAAAAGCTTCGAGGCCAGGCTCCTCCGCCAATACGGCGCGCAGTTCCTTGCATACATCCTCGGTGGCCGATTCCAGCGCCTCGTACCAGGGAAAACGTTCCCGCGGGTAGTAGGGCTGGCTGGGAATGTCCGGAAAATAGAGAAACTTCGGCCTTTGGCGCGGATCGGAAATACCCGCCGGCTGCAGTCCCAGATAGATGTCCAGGCAACGATCCACGCGGTGCAGCTCGGCCGCGCCATAGCGTTGCCGCAACGGCTCCAGCGTCTGCTGGAACAACTCCTTGCGGCCGGCGATGGCGTAGCGCATGGCGTGCTTCACCGCATCGCGCAGGCCGGGCGCCGTGCTTTCGTCGTTGAGCCAGCGCCCGTGTGCCTGCGCCGTGCGAACCGCGGTGAAGTAGGCCATGGTCGCTTCGCGCGAGCGGCCCAGTTGCTCAAGCGCCAGGCCTAGGCGCAAGCGCGCCTGGAACATGGACGGTTCAATCTGCAGCGCACGATGCAGGTTATCGGCGGCAGCTGTGAAATCCGCCAAGTCCAGTTGCACGGTGCCAAGCAACTGAAGCGTGGCGGCATTGGGAGCCTCGAGCTTCGCCGTGGCCTGCAGATGGGCAAGCGCCTGCGCCAATTCACCGCGAGAAAGGTGGCAACCAGTCAGAAATTTCAGCGCTTCCAGGTCATCCGGTGCGCGTTCCAATATTTCGTTGAATGCGCGCTCCGCCTGCGGCAACTCTTGCCGATGCAAATGCGCGTGCGCAGCCTCACGCCAGCGCGCGAGATCCGCCCCCCATGATGCGTTCATCTTTTCTACCCTCCCCAGGGTCGGGGCGCCCACTCCGCAACGCGAATGAATCCAGGCGCCCTTGGTGCATACTAACTGCAAATTTTTTCCGCACAATTCCGGGGGAATGGTTGGTGGAACGGTTGAAAGCCTTGGATGCACGCGCCGCACAGTCCGTACAGGCCGCTGGTGCGGCGCTGGACGCGGGCAAGGCGGATGAGGCGGCCCGCCATCTGGCCGATGCGGCAAACCGCCACCCGCTGCATCCGGAGGTGCTGCGCATGCGCGCCGGCCTGCTCAGCATGCGTGGCGAGCACCGGCAAGCGCTGCAGTGCATGCGCCAGGCGCTTGAACAGCGACCCGACGATGCGCTTTATCACAATACCCTCGGCACGCTGCTGGGCCAGGCCGGGGATTACGACGGCGCCGTTCAAGCCCTGCGCCGCGCCTGCGCCATGCAACCGGACCTAGCCGACGCCTGGTACAACCTTGGCATCATGCTGACGCGAAGCGTACGCAACGAGGAAGCCGCCGAAGCGCTGCAACGCGCCGTGGCGCTCGCGCCGCAATACATGACGGCCCGCGCGCAGCTCGCCGATCTGCTTCGCATGCAAGGTCACAGCGCGCAGGCCGTCGAACACTACCGCCGCATTCTTGCCGAAGCCCCCTGGTCGGGCATGGCGTGGTGGGGTTTGGCGGATATGAAAACCCTGCGCATGACAGAGGACGATATCCAGCAGATGCAACGCGCGCTCAGCGCCCCGCGGGCCACCGACGACGACAAGATGGCCATCGGTTTCGCGCTCGCCAAGGCGCTCGATGACCAGGGCCGCTACGCACAAGCGCTTGACGCGCTGGCCAGCGCCAACGCCATTGCGCGCCGGCGCTACAGATGGCCGCGCGAAGCGTTTTCCACTGGTATATCGATGGTGTTGCAAGCCTTCGAAACGCCGATGGCCAGCGCGCCCGAATCGCTTGGGCGGGAAGTTATTTTCGTCGTGGGCATGCCGCGCTCCGGCACGACGCTGGTCGAACAGATCCTGGCATCCCATTCGATGGTCGAAGGCGCCGGCGAGCTGGCGGATTTGCCCACCGTGCTGGCCGAGCAATCCAGGCAAAGCGGGCTGCCGTTTCCCAGATGGGCAGCATCCATGACGTCGACCGATTGGGCGCGCCTTGGCGAGCGCTATCTGGAGCGCACGGCCCATTGGCGAAAAGAACGTCCGATTTGCGTCGACAAGATGCCCGGCAACTGGATGTATATCGGCGCGATCCGGGCGATGCTGCCTGCAGCGAGAATCATCGGCTGCCGACGGGATCCCTTGGAAAATTGCTTCGCCTGCTACCGCCAACGCTTGAACAACAACGAGTACACCCGCGACTTCGACGACCTGGCGGGTTTCTGGCGAGACTACGATCGCAGCCTTTCCTTCTGGCATGCGCGAGCTCCCGATCGCGTGCTCAAGCACGACTACGAAGCGTTGCTTTCCCAGCCGGAAACGCAGATCCGCGAACTGTTGGCATTCTGCGACCTTCCGTTTGAGCCGCAATGCCTGCGCTTTCACGAAACCCAACGTGAAGTACGCTCACCCAGCGCCAACCAGGTACGGCAGCCGCTGCGCGCCGACACCGCGCGGGCGCCGCAATATGGCTCACTGCTCGATCCGCTGCGGCGCGCCCTGGGATTGTCGCCGTGGCAGGCATGACCGATCCGGCCGTGCATCCGTACATCGCAAAACTCACAGGCGCCACGGAATCGGAATGGCTGGCCTGCGCGCGCATGCTGGTCTCGCAGAAGAAGATGGCTGATGCGCTGGCAGTGCTGCGGGCAGGCATCCAGGCATATCCTTTGTCCACGGAATTGCGGCTTGCCCTGGCCGGCTCGCTGCTGGAGCAAGAGCTGCCGCGCGAAGCCGAAAGCGTCTTGCACACCTTGCTGGCCGAGCACCCTGGACACGCTGCGGCCGCGTTCCTGCTGGCGCGGCTGCTGCATGGCGAGGGCCGCATGCGCGCGGTGGCGGAGACCTTGCGCGCCCTTTTCGCGCAGCCCGGACAGGACATAGAACATCGCATCCAGGCGATCGAGTTGCTGGACGACTGCGGAAGGCCGCAGGATGCACTCGCGCTATGCGAAGAAAGCATCGCAACCGGCTGCAACGATTCACGCCTGCACGTGCATGCAGGCAGGCTGGCGTCCCAGCTAGGCCAATTCGAACTGGCCCGGCGTCGACACTTGTTCGTACTGGAACACAGCGAGCAAGCATTGGCCTGGCATATTCCGCTGGCGCTGGCTGAGCTGCAGCGTTACGCCGATCGCGCCCATCCGGACTTTGCACGCTTTTCTGCATTGCTTCAGCATACGGATGCCAACACACCAGAACGTGCCGGCGTGCTGTTTGCGCTGGCCAAGGCACACGATGACATAGGCGACTACGCGGAAGCCGCCGGCTACCTGCGGGATGCGAATGCGATTCGCCATACTGGTGTGCGCTGGTCGCGCAAACTATGGCGCCGCAGCGTCGAGGTGCGCTTGCAGCGCGCTCCGCCCGCTTACCGGCATGCAGCATCCACCGCCTGGACACCTATCTTCATCGTCGGTGCGCCGCGCTCAGGCACCACGCTGATCGCAGAACGACTGGCGCGCCATCCACAAGTCTGCCTGCGCGGAGAACAGAACTGGTTCCCACAGCTGGCGAGCGCCCTGGACGACGAAGCACACTCTGGTCCTACCCTGATCGATCAGGCAGCGAGTATTTACGCCAGGCAGCTGCTTCAGGACGATTCGGATGCGCAATGGTTCATCGACAAGCAGCCATTCAATTTCATGCATGTCGATCGCATACTCGCGCTCTTTCCGCACGCGCGCATCATTTATTGCGTGCGGCAGGCGCGCGACAATGCGCTCTCCTTATGGATGCAATCGTTCCCGGCAGGTGTCCAGGACTTCGCCTACGACCTCAACGATATCGCGGCGGTCATTCATGACGCACAACGCTTGTGCGTGCATTGGATGCAACGGTATGCGCCTTCCATCCATGTACTTCGTTACGAGGACATGGTTGCCGATGCGGGGGCATGCCTTGCCGCCATTTCCGCGTGGTTGAACCTTTCGTCGCACAATTTGCTGGCCATGTCGGCCAGCGCAAGCACTCTGCGCACCGCCAGTCTGTGGCAGGCGCGCCAGCCCGTTCACAATCGCTCGGTGGGCCGGTGGAAACATTACGCGCCGTTCCTGCCGGAGCTTGGCCGAATCCGAGACCTCGCTCCTTTTGCGCCCCCTCCCTAAAGGAGAGGGCGCGATTTCAAAATCCTCGATGTCGATTCGGCAGCGAAACTATTTCCTATCCGCCGCCGTCGCATCGCGGGCAGCGCGGAATTCGGAATCCTTGGCCCAATTCGGCCACTGCTCGCTGTTGGCCAGTTCGTTACCGAGCGCGTAAAGCATCTGCAGGTCGCGCGCCATACCGGTAAACGGCCAATTCGCTTCCCACTTGTCGGAAGGCTGGTGGTAATGCTTGGCGACGTAGAGGTTCTCGTAGGCTTTGCCAGCGGCCAGGCCGCCGTTCACCCAATCGTCGCCAGACTGAAACGAGATGGCAGGCACGCCACGTTTGGCAAAGGAAAAATGATCGGAGCGGAAAAAGTGCCCCGCCTCCGGTTTCGGGTCGGCCGAATACGTAACGTTCCAGCGCTTGGCGGTGGCGATCAGGTCATCCAGCAAATCCAGCTTCGCGCTTCCGGAAATGGTGAAGTTGCGTGTGGGGCCATAGGGATCAAGCGCATCCATATTGATGACGCCCACGGTTTTGCCTAGCGGATACAGCGGATTGGCCGCGTAGTATTCGGAACCGAGCAGCCCCTTCTCTTCCGCGGTGAAATTGAGAAACACCACCGAGCGTTCCGGCTTCGGTCCCTTGGCAAAGGCGCGCGCCAGTTCCAGCACCGCGGCAGTGCCCGTGCCATTGTCGACGGCGCCGTGATAGATGCGGTCACCGCTGGCATCGGGCTGACCCACGCCTAGGTGATCCCA
The DNA here is from genome assembly GCA_966430775.1 of uncultured Dyella sp. Classification (GTDB taxonomy): domain Bacteria; phylum Pseudomonadota; class Gammaproteobacteria; order Xanthomonadales; family Rhodanobacteraceae; genus Dyella_B. The sequence goes on from CBJMMB010000021.1 coordinate 27,040, forward strand.
GTGCGCACTATAGATGACGGTTTCGTCCGGATGCTTGCTGCCGGGCACGCGCGCGACGACGTTGTAACTGGTGATGGTTTTTTGGTTGACGTTGAAATGCGCAGAAAACGATTCACCGTTTAACACGACCGGCTTGAACTCACGCGTCTGCGCAAGTTTCTTCTGCGCCTCGAAATCCAATCCCGCCCGCTTGAACAAGTCGACGGCCACATCACGCTGGATCCAAGCTTCCAGTGCCGGATGCACATCGCCTGGCTTTGCACGCACAACGTCGAACATCGCATTCGTGTTGGAATTCTTCACCGTATCCCAGCCGTAGGATGCCGGGCCGGTTTCATGCACGATCAGCATGCCGGCAGCGCCTTGGCGTGCCGCTTCTTCGTATTTGTAGGTCCAGCGGCCGTAATAGGTCATCGCCTTGCCGCCGAAATCACCGACGCCGGTTTCGTAATCGGGATCGTTGATCAGTACCACCGCGATCTTGCCGTGCAGATCCACACCCTTGAAATCGTCCCAGTTCCGCTCCGGCGCCTTGACGCCATAACCCACGAAAACCAGCGGTGCATCCTGGATATTCACCGATTGGGCGCCGTTGAGTGCGGCACGCACGGCGATCTGCTCGCCCTGTTTCAAGTTTTCCGCCTTGCCGTTGACCGTAACGGTGACCATCGGCGTGCCTTCGATCTCCGAACGCAACAGCGGCACCGCTTGCGTCCAACCTCGCTTACCGTCCTTGAGATCACCACCAGGCTGCAATCCAGCCGCCTTATATTGCGCAATGAGGAAATCCAGCGTCTTCGTTTCACCGGCCGTAGCGGGGCCGCGGCCTTCAAAGGCATCCGAGGACAGCGTTTTTACATCGGCGGACAGATGCGCGGGATTGAACGTTGGCGTGTCAGCGGCTGCAGCCGCCATGGTAACGGCGAGAGCAAGCGCAGAAATAACGAGTCGTTTCACTGGCAATTTCCGATGGCTGGGGAATATGCCGATGGTATGAGGCGGAGCCAGGCAAGTCCATGCGTTTCAGATGACCTTATCGGCGCCAATCCGCTGCTCATGGGCTCGAGGTCTGCAGAGTGACTCGCCAGCATCAAAGCCAGCGCCTTTCTAGACGTCAACCGAATACCCCCAATAGTCCAGCATCGGCTTCAGTATCGGAAAAGCAGGCTCCAATGCATCGCGGTAACGCAGCCAGCGATTCAAACCCTTTTTGTTTACCGGCTGAATCACCTGCGAATAACTCGGCGTGGCGATGAAGCCCTTGTTGCGCGCATGCTGGTCGAATTGCATGAGCGGCGCGGCATCGTCCAGGCCGAGGAACGAGGCAATCTTGCCTGTCTGCCCTTCCGGATCCGCCACCAGATCTTCATAGCGCGAAACGAATACGTTGGGCTTGAACACCTCCACGTGATGCAGCCAGTGCTCCATCGCCGTGACATAGGCGGTGGCCAGGCGCTCCATCGACGTACATGCGGACGCCAATACGGCGGCGCGGAAGTTCTGCATGTAGTTGCTCACCATCACATCGCAAGGATGGCGAAGCGCAAGAATGAACTGCGCCTCCGGAAACAGGCGATGGATCAGTGGCAGCCATGACATGTTCAGCGGATTCTTGTCCACCAGTCGCGTGTCCCAGCGGCGGGTGATCTTTGAACAGACCAGGCTCAGATAGCCTTTGCGAAGCTCGTCGCACAGGTGCTGGTCGAGCTTGTGCATATCGCGTGGCAACTCGAAACCGTAATCTTCGAGTTGGTCATCAAGCGTATTGAAAAAGGGGCGTTCATCCATGGACTGCAGTGCTGGATGCGCGTCCAGCATCTGTTCCAGCAAGGTTGTGCCCGAGCGCGGAAAGCCAACAATGAAGATCGGGGAATGTGCCGCATCTGGCGCCGTCAACGCAGGCCAGCGCCGGCATTCCTCCACGGTGACGCGTTGGGCGGTCAGCGGCAACACCGCCGCACCAGGTTCGAAACGCTCCGGCACCGTCACCTTCAACTCATCCAGTTTCAGCGCATGTGCCTGCCTGAGCGCGTCAAGCGCCTGCTCTGGATTGCCCAACTTGTCATACACCTCAGCCTGGGTAAAAAAGTAGACGCAGTCGCCTTCGTTGCGTGGACCAGCTTGCTCAAGCAGGGCAAGCGCTTGGATAGCGTCGCCGCCGCGCAAAGATAGCGTGGCACGTTGACGCGTAATTTCCAGGCGTGTTGCCTCATCCGCCGGATCGCGGATGGCTTCGATGCGATCCAGCAAGGTTCTCGCGGCGTCCAGGCGATTCATGCGTTCCAGCGCAGCGGCCAGCGCCAGCTTGGGCGGCATCGACGTTGGCGAGCGTGCGGCAACATCTTCCAGCAGCATGCATGCAATTTCAGCTTCACCGTCCAACTGAAACAGATCGGCCAGCTCCAACTGCCGCTCATCGTCCAGTGGCAACCACTCGCGCCATGGGCGCAGCAATTGCCCGACGCGGTGGTCACGGCAGATTGCGCAGGCTCGCGCAGCCGCCATACGGGCCACCATCGATTCGCGATCCAGATAATGGGCATGTAGCAAGGTTTCACGCGCTTCGTGAAACCGCTTCAATTGCATTTGAAGCAGCCCGAAATTGATCAGCTGCTCGACATTGTCTGGTTGCAGTTCCAATGCTTTCGCATAGGCTTGCGCGGCTTCCTCCAAACGGCCGAGATCACGCAGCACCGTGGCGTAATTGCCGCGATGCAGGCTGCTATCCGGATGCCTTTGCGCCAGCTCCGCATAAACGACAAGCGCCTCATCCAGTCGCCCTTGTCGGTGCAGGCTCATGGCCAACAGCAGCGAAAAATCGTCGTTCGCGGAGGATTGCTGCAAGGCCTCTCGGCTCCATTGCTCCGAGTCCGCCAGACGCCCCGCTTGAAACGCAGCAACAATGTCTTGGATCGAACGAGTCATGCAACACCAGTAAAGAAAAAGAGCCGCGCGGAAGTCCGCGCGGCCCTCGAGTTGAACATACCTACATGCTTGACGTCGATCAGAAGGTCAGCGTGACGCGGGCGTAGTAGTAACGGCCGATCAGGTCGAAGTCCGTCGGGTCGGTGTTGGCGTTGAGCGTGTTGTTCGCGTAGAGGAACGGCGGCTGCTTGTCGCTCAGGTTGTTGACGCCGACGTCCACACGGGTGTGGTACTGCGGCAAGGCGTAGCCCAACGAGATGTCGTGGTACACCGTGGCGCCGTACTTGAACACCTGGCCAGGAATGGGCGAACCACCACCGTTGTTGGCGATCGGGTGGGTGTCCTGACTCGGGCTCGTCGAGCCATTCTGGAAGCGCCCGATGTAGCGCGTACGCCACGATGCCGACCAGTTGCCCATCGTCCAGTTGACGAAGGTCTGACCGCGCCAGCGCGGGAACAGGCAGATGCCGCCGCCGGTCGGGCAGGTAGCCGCCTGCGGCGAACCATACGGAGCGAGATGCCCAGCGTCGTGGAAGGTAACGTTGGCGGCCGTACCCGGTGCGGTCTGCTGGTTGTAGTACTTCAGGTAGGTGGCATCGATACCGGCGACGAAATCACCGAAGCTGAAATGCGGCAGCTTGTAGCGGGTCGAGAAGTCGATGCCGCCGGTGGTGGTGGTGCCCAGGTTGGCGGTCGGCTCGAGGATCTGATTGATCTGGCCGGCGTTGACGCCGCTATCGAAACGCGTGATCAGCGGGCAGAACTCCGTGATACCGGCGTAGCAGCCGTTGAGCACGGTCTGCGCGCCCACCGACGAAATCGTGTTGTTGATGTAGATGTGCCAGAAGTCGGCACTGAGCGACAGGCCATCCACGTAGCTGGGCGAGTACACGAGGCCGAGATCGAAGGACTTGCCTTTCTCCGGCTTCAGGGTTAGGCCTGCGTACTGAGCACCGGTGATCAATCCCTTGATCTGCTGACCCAGCGCCACGTCGGTGTTCACGAAGCTGCCATTCAGCGGCACACCTACGCAGGCCGGATTGGCGGCGGTGGCGCCGTTGCAGGGATCGCTCTTGAGCAAGGGCGCGTCGCTGACCGGCGAACCGAATACGTCGGCGACGTTCGGCGCACGGAATACCGTGGCCACCGTGCCACGCAACAGCAGGTCGGAGATCGGGTGGTACTCGATCGCAAACTTGGTGTTGTTGGTATTGCCGATGCGGCTGTTGCCAAGGCTGCTGTAGGAGGAGTAACGGTCGCCGATGGTTACGTTCAGCGACTGCACGCCAGGCAGGTTGGACAACACCGGCACGAACAGCTCGAAGTAGCCTTCCTTCACGTCATAGCTGCCGGACAGCGGCGAACTACACTGACTGCCGAGGATACAGTTGCCGGTGCTCGGATCGATGGCAAGCAAGGGGTCGATGTGGCTGCTGACCGTTTCCCGGCGATAGTCCATGCCTGCAGCAAGCTGCACCGTACCGGCTGGCAAGTCGAACAGGCCGCCGTTGGCCTCAAGCGTGTAGACCTGCTGGGTGTTCAGCGTATTGCTGTACGCGGGGCGCGCGGCTTCCCGCAAGGTCTTGGCGGAAGCCGGGTCGAACTGGTTGAAGATGTTCAGCGGGGTGCAACCGTTGCTGGCCGAAGTACAAGCCAGATCCGCGTTGACCACGTTCATGTTCGGCAAATTCAACGTGGTGAGGTCCTGCGCCGAACGACCGTAGTCGACGTTCAGGTCCCACGTCCAGTTCTGGTTGAAAAGGCCAAAATCGCCCTTCAAGCCGCCGTCCCACTGATCAGTGGTGTTCTTGGAATCAGCCTGGCGATTACCGATCGACACGGCACGCAGGCGAAAATCGTTGTGCGTGGGATCGAACGCAACACCGAAGATGTTGTACGGGTTGTTCTGGGGGATCACCAAGCCGTAAGCGACACCCAGCAAGGCCGGCGCCAACTGGAAGCTGGCGGTGGTCTTGTTGTGGTAACCCTCGACATAGGCGGTCAGATGATCATTGAACTTGTAATCACCCTTCAACCAGACGCTGGTGCGCTTCTGCGGGGTATCGATCAGGTTGACCGAGGCGTAGTTGTACTTGTCGCTGTTGCCGAAGCAGTGGTAGTCGCTGCCGCTCGCACCAGAAGCCCCGGCGTTCAACGCTACGTTGCCGCAGCTTGGGAAGCCATTCGTCCCCTGCAGTGATTTCGGTACCTGGATGTGGCCGTACTGACCGAAGCTTGAACCGCCGACAAACGAATGCACCGGCGTGTAGCCGCCACTGGAAGTCGGACCGCCACTGATCGACACCGAATTCTTGGAGAACTTGCGCCGGCTGGCCAGGATGCCATCCGTCTGGTTGTAGCTGACGCCACCCATGACGTCCCAGTTGTCCGCGGTGTGGCCAAAGGCGGCGCTATAGGACTTCGAAGCGCCGTCGCCGTGGCCGGATTGGCCGTATTGTGCCGAGAGCGTGGCGCCGTTGTAGTTCTTCTTCAGGATGACGTTGATGACACCGCCGATCGCATCTGCACCGTAGATGGCCGACGCGCCGTCGGTCAGCACTTCGATGCGATCGACCATGTCGGTCGGGATCGAGTTGATGTCGACCAGGTTGTTGCTGGCGTTATTGACGATGCGACGGCCGTCGATCAGCACCAGGGTGCGCTGCGCGCCGAGGCCGCGCAAGCCGACCGTGGTACCGCCGGTACCGCCGCCGTTGTTCACCTGCGGGTTGACGTTGCCGCCGGTCACGGCAGGAAGCGACTGCACCAGGTCACCCAAGGTCAGCTTGCCGCTAGCCCGGATGGCGGTCGAATCGATGGTGACCACCGGGTTGGACGTTTCCACGTCCACGCGTCGGATGTGCGAACCGGTCACCGTGATGGTTTCCAGTTGCTTGGCCTTGCTTTGGTCCGCCTGCTGGCCCTGCGCGCTGGTGTCCTGGGCGAATGCGACGGTGGCCGTCGAACCTACCGCGATGGCGGCGCCCAGCGAAAGCGCGAGGCGAACCGCCGAAGAAAGTTTGCTGGTTCCATACTTCATTTTGTATCCCCACTCCCCGAAAAGAAATTTGAACAAAGGAGGTGAATTCCCCTCCAACTCAAAACGCAGAAAATCGAACTTCCTTGCCCTTGGATGACAAGCAGGCGATCACGCAGACGCTGGCGTGCCTGTGATCGTGTTCGCTTAATTCCCCACTTGGCGGATGCTGAGATCCGTACACCCCTACGCTTAAACAGTTGCTTGCTTACAAAAAATTACGATCTGTGGGCTTGAGGATAACAGTCCTCTAACACAAAGGACAAGATTTCCCCACAATTCCCCGCTGGCGCTCGACAAAATAGGCCCTGTACCTCTGCTTTCCCAGGACGTCCCAGGGTGCACGCACTAACTTGCGCACGGGGGCAGGCCAACTTGGCTCGCTTTTTGCGTCCATTCTTGAGGCCAGCTCCCCCAGCACTTCCAAGCGCCGTCAGGCACGCGCCTGGCATTGAAGATCCCCTATGAGCCCGCTCCACGCAGCCTTTCCGCATCGCGGCAAGGTCGCCCGATAGGTGCGTGCTATGTTGAGCACGCCATGCACTGAAGGGGGTTGGCAACATGCGAATGGGCCTGGCTATCGATGCATCCTGCGATCTGCCACAGGACTTTCTGCAGCAACACGACATCGCGGTCATGCCTATCGCGGTCAAGGTCGACAAATCCACCTTCAAGGATGATCGCGATCCGGCTGAAATCGAGCGGTTTTTGAAGCTTGACCTGGGTAGCCGCAGTCACTCGGCAGAAACCGAGCCCTGTTCGGTGGACGATGTGCAGAAGCTGTTTCTGGACAAGCTCGTGCTCGAGAAGGACTGCGTGTTCTGCCTTACCATCACCGCCGGGCGCAGCGCCATTTACGACAACGTGGTCAAGGCCAGCTTTGCGGTGTTGAAGAACTACCGCAAGGTGCGCGAGCCGGCGGGCATTACCGGGCCATTCCTGATGCGTGTGCTGGATACGCGTAGCCTGTTCGTCGGCTCCGCACCCTGCGTGGCCGAAGCGGTGCGGCTGATCCAGGCCAACGAGACGCCCGCCGCGATACGCGAACGGCTGGCGTATGTCGCTGAGAACTCCTACGGCTACATGCTGCCGCGCGACCTGTATTACCTGCGCGCGCGCGCCAAGAAAAAGGGTGACCGCAGCGTGGGGCTGCTCAGCGCGGTGTTGGGTTCGACGCTGGACATCAAGCCGCTGCTGCGTGGCTACCGCGGCGAGACCACGCCCGTCGGCAAGGTGCGCGGGTGGGAGCATGGTTGCGAAACGCTGTTCAGCTATGCGGCCGACCGCGTCCGCGCCGGACTGCTGGTGCCGGTGATGTGCACGGCCTACGGCGGCGATCTGGGCGAGCTGCCCAAGCTGCCCGGTTATCAGCAACTGGCCGATGCGTGTCGGGAATGCGGCGTGACGCTGATGCAGGCGCCGATGAGCATTACCGGCATGGTCAACGTGGGCGAAGGCGCGGTAACGATCGGCTTCGCCGCCGAAGAGCACCACGTCGAATTCTGATTGCCCGGGCAAGCGTAGAATCGCGGCATGACTCGTTCATGCGCAATCGTCGTGCCGATGGCCTTCCTCGCTCTTGCGCTGGGCATGCCATCACCTGCGCCGGTACGGGCGGAAACGCTTACCGTATATAAGTGTCATGCGGCGAACGGGCAGCTGATTTACCAGGGCACACCTTGCGCACGCGACCAGCAGCAGCAAACCATGGAGCTGGACGATCGCGGACCGGCTGCCTCGCCGCTGCCAACACCGCCCAGCTCGCCACCCGTGCATGTGGCCGCTACGCCAGCGCCACCTCCCGCCGCGCCACGTACACCACCTTCCACCATGTACCGATGTGCGCGCGCCACGGATCGCAGCACGTATCTGAGCAGCAACGGCAATCCCCAGCCCTATTACGCACCGATCGCGATGACCGGCATGCTCCCTACCCCGCTCGGGCACGTCGCGCCTCGCGCGTCGCCGAACGCGGCGATGGTCGCCAGCAACTATGTGCTGGTGCAGGACCAGTGCGAGCCGCTTACGCCGCAAGACACCTGCGCCACCTTACGCGATCAATATGACGAGAACGAACGCAAACTGTCGCGCGCATTCAAGGCCGATCAGCCAGCCTTGCTTCAGCGCGAGAAAGAGCTGTCCGCCGAATTGAGTCATTGCTGAGCAAAACCTGCGCAATGTCATGCAAGTGACTGCCGCGTAAGCATCGCGAGCGCTTATCCACAGGGTTGCCACCAGCCTTTCCCCAAGCGCTGTGGAAAAGTGCAGATGCTCAGAAGCCGTAGTTCAAGAACCCACCGTCCACCGCCAGCACTTGTCCGGTGATGTAGCTTGCGGCCGGCAGACACAGAAACGCGATCGCGGCAGCCACTTCTTCCGGTTCGCCGATGCGGCGCAGCGGTGTGCGATCCAGCACTTCGTCGAGATAGTCGGCATCGGCCAGCGCCGGTTCGGAACGCTGTGTGCGGATGTACCACGGCGCCACCGCGTTGACGCGAATGCCGTCGATGGCCCATTCGGCCGCGAGGTTGCGCGTAAGCTGATGCAGCGCCGCCTTGGTCATGCCATAGGGCGAACCCGTACGCACGTGAGTCACCCCGGATACCGAGCCCACGTTTACGATCGCCCCGTTGGCATGCTGCGCCAAGTGCGGATGCGCCAGCCGGCACATCTCGTAGGCGGAAAACAGGTTCTGCTCGAAAATCGCGCGATATTCGGCTTCTTCGTAATCGAGCGTGGCCTTTGGGGAATTACCGCCCGCGTTGTTGATGAGGATGGAAAGCGGCGTGCCCAGGTCGGCGACCCAGTCGAACACGGCCAGCCGATCCTCCGGCTCGCTGACGTCGGCGGCGAACGCCAGCACTTCCACGCCAGGGTAATCGTCCGTCAATTCCACGCGGACCTGTTCCAGGTAGTCGTCATCGCGCGCCACCAGCAGCAGATTCGCGCCCAACCCGGCGAGCTCGCGCGCCGTGGCATAGCCAATGCCTTTGCTGGCGCCAGTGATCAGCGCGGTGTGTTCCTGCAGTTGCCAAGCGTCGATGCGGCTGTTCATGGGCGGAGCTTAGAACCTCTGTTCGGTTTCTGCATAGTTTGCCCGGCCGGGAACGGCTTGTTCTCGCTGCCGTGTGGCGAGACACTTGCCTCCTGCTGATCGAGGTCGCGCCATGAAAACCGCAACCGTGTTGCTCTGCCTGCTGGCACTGAGTGCCTGCCACAACAAACCGCCGCAACCGCAATCCGATCCCAAGGCCGCCGCTGCGCAGCCCAGTGCGCCGTGGGATGCCATGAAACACGACGAACAACGGGCGAAGGACGTGCAGAAAGTGGTCGACAAGCAGGCTGCCGAGCAGGACAAACAGATCGACCAGCAGACGCAATAACGCGCGTCCTCGTACGGACGTTTAGGCGTCCGTACACGTTCGCCGCTTGCCATCGTTCCGCGTTGCAGGCAAGGTTCGGGCATGAGTCCCGACGCCTCCCACCCCGAATCCATTCCCCTGCTCGACATCCACGAAGCCAGCGTACAGCGCGGCGAGCGCCTGATCCTCGATCGGCTCAGCCTGCGCCTTGCCAGCGGCCAGCACACGGCCATTCTCGGCGCCAACGGTTCGGGCAAATCCACGCTGATCCGTTTGATCGCGCGGCAGATCTATCCGCTTGCGCGCGAAGACGGCCAGCCGGCGATCCGCATTTTTGGGCGCGATCGCTGGAACGTCAGCGAATTGCGCAGCCTGATCGGCATCGTCTCGCCCGCCGTGCAAGGCGACTACACCAGCGAGGAGTCGCCGCTGGAAGTATTCGATGCGGTGGTGTCCAGTTTCTTTGCGGCGCGCGGTTTGTGGGTCAATCATCAGGTGACCGAGCCGATGCGCCAGCGCGCGCTCGAAGCGCTGGATCAGGTGCAAGCGTTACCGTTCATCGGCCGCGAAATGGCCAGCCTGTCCACTGGCGAGGCGCGGCGCGTGCTGATCGCGCGTGCGCTGGTGCATCGCCCGCGTGCGTTGTTGCTGGACGAACCATGTACGGGACTGGATCCCGCCAGCCGCCGCCGCTTTCTGGAGAATCTGCGCCAGCTCGCGCAAGGCGGCATGACCTTGCTGCTGGTGACGCATCACGTCGAAGAAATCCTGCCGGAAATCGATCACGTGGTCGTGCTGCGCGACGGGCAATTGCTGCGGCAAGGCAGCAAGGCGAACACGCTGACCGACGAGGTCCTGAGCGCCGCATTCGACATGCCCGTAAGCGTGGAGCGGCGCGGCGATTATTTCCACGCCAGCGTTGGTTGATCCATCCATCGGCGCGGGTAGGCTGGGATGCCATCCCAGCATTTTCTCCGCCCTGCACGATGCTGGGATTTGCATTCCAGCCTACCTCTACTGCGGCGAGCAGAAGCAATACGCGTAAACGTTGGGATGCCCCGCCTGTGCCGTGCGCAGCATTTCCAGTTCCGGCGCCATCGTCTGCAATTGCGCAAACCAGCTCGGCAATTTAAGGCCATAGCTCTGCAGCGACGACGCCATGGCCGATTGATTGAGGCTGACCACAAAGCGCTCGAACGCACCCTTCGGCTGCTCCTGGTAGCGCACCGCGTAATGCTTGCCGAGCTTCGCCAGATCCGCCGCCTTCTGGATGGCGGCATCGAGCCCGCCAAGCTGGTCGACCAAGCCACGTTGTTGCGCCTGGCTGCCGGTCCACACGCGGCCCTGCGCGATGGCGTCGATCGCGGAGTAATCCTTGCCGCGCGCCTTCGCTACGCCGCCGACGAAATCGCGATAGCCCTTGTCGATGATCGACTGGATCACCGCACCGACTTTCGGATCGAGCGGCCGGGTAATGTTGAACGCGCCGGCGAGCGGTGCGGTGCTCACGCCGTCGCTGGTGATACCGAGTTTGCCCAGCGTGCCCGGCACGGTGAAGAACATGCCGAAGATGCCGATCGAGCCGGTGATGGTGTTGGGTTCGGCGTAGATCTGGTCGGCATTCATCGAGATCCAGTAGCCGCCGCTGGCCGCCACGTCGCCCATCGACACCACCACGGGAATGCCGGCTTTGCGCGTCAGCGCCACTTCGCGGCGAATTTCCTCCGCGGCATACACTTCGCCACCGGGCGAGTTCACGCGCAGCACCAGCGCTTTGGTGCGCTTGTTTTCGCGCGCGCTGCGCACCAGCGCGGCGGTCGATTCGCCACCGATCGAACCGGCCGACTGCTGCCCGCCGGAGATCTCGCCCTCAGCCACCACCACGGTGACGGCCGAAGCGCCGGGCTTGTCGCGATCGGGCACCACGGCCGTGTAGCGATCCAGGCTTACGCCGCGAATGCCATGGCCATCCTTACCGGCCGGCACACCTTGCGAACGCAGCGTATCGATCAGCTCCTCACGCGTGGCGAGGCCATCGACCAGGTGTTCATCAAGCGCCAGCTTGGCCAGATCGCCCTGCATCGCCTGCAGACGATCGGGCAAGCCATCGATATCCGCGCGCACCGTGGCGGGATCGAGCTTGCGCAGCTTGGCGACGTCGGCGATATAGC
>CBJMMB010000022.1:0-37563 GCA_966430775.1 uncultured Dyella sp.
CCGTGCAGCAGGGTTATCCGGACAACGACATGCCGATTCCCGGCGCGGCCGGCGGCTCGATCGCGTGGGTCACGCTGGATCCGTCGCACCAGGGCGGCGTGGACTTCAGCCAATCGTTCGGCACCCATAGCTATCGCCGCACCTTCTTCCGCTTGAACACGGGCGATCTCGGTCCGGTGCGTTCCTGGGTTTCGTATTCCGACAACTCGGTGAACCTGTGGCGCGGTCCCGGTCATTCGAATGTGACCAAGGTCGACGGCAAGTCGGTGTGGACCATCGATGCCGACAACACCATTTCCGCCTCGGTGCAGTACAACCGCGAAATCAAGACCAACTACGAGTCGCTGACCAAGGCGCAGGCGCAGGCCGATTACAAGCAGAGCTACCTCGGCACCTATACGCCGGGCCAGACCAGCAGCAATTACTACCGCTTGCACCAGAATCCGTTCGTCAACTACATGGCCAGCCTCGACGGCGAATTCAAGCTTTCCGACAACCTGCATCTGTCGGTGGTGCCGTACTTCCAGTGGGGTGTGGGCGGCGGCGGTTCGGGCACCACGTTCAGCGAGTACAACGGCAAAGGTTCCAACAACCCGCTGTTCAAGGTCGTGAACTACGATCTCAACGGCAACGGCAAGATCGACAACAAGTACTCCAACGTGCTGGTCAACTCGTACAGCTACTCCTACACGTTCCGTCCGGGCGTGATCGCCAAGTTGAACCAGGATTTCGGCCTGGACAACACCCTGGAATACGGTGTGTGGTTCGAGCGTCCGCGCCAGGCGCAGGGGCAGGTGTTCGTTCCGGTCGATTACGCCACCGGCATTCCGGTCGACGTGTGGGCCAACAATGCCAGCCTGATCCGCTACTCCAACGGCGTGGTGCAGAAGACCTACGATCAGTACACCACCACCACCAACACCAAGGCGTTCATCACCGATACGTGGACGCCCAGCGATCAGATCACGCTGACCGGCAGCGTCGCGTACGTGTGGTCCAAGCGTGATGGCTTCATGTATGAGTATCCGGGTTCCACCGGTTCGCTCACCAGCAAGCTGGCGGTCAGCACCAAGAATGCGGTGTTCGGCGGCAACACCAGCCAGACGTTCCACGATTTCACGCCGACCTTTGGCGCCAAGTATCAGCTGAACGACCAGAACCAGTTCTACTTCGGCTACGGTCACACCTTCCGCGCGCCGATCAATGGTGCGGTGCTGTCCAACGCCTTCGCCAACTACGGCAAGAATCCGGTGGCGGTGAAGCCGGAAACGGCCGATACGGCGGATCTGGGCTGGCGCTTCTACGGCGACCGGATTTCGGCGAACGTCGATGCGTACGCGTCCAACTTCCACAACAAGCAGGTTTCCGGCTACGACCAGAACACGGGCCTGACGGTGTACGTGCCGCTCAGCCGCGTGCATGTGCGCGGCATGTATGCCGAGGCCAGCTACAAGATCACCGACGATTTCACCGCCTACGGTTCGTACACCTACACGCAGGCTCGCTTGCAGGACAACATGAACACCCTGGGTGACGGCATCTACTACACCCGCGGCAAGACCATGATCTCCACGCCGAAAAACGTGGCGTACGCGTCCTTGAACTACAACCACGGCCCGTTCTGGGCGCAGTTGAACGCCAAGTACACGGGCAGCCAGTGGGGCGACTGGTCGAACACGGAAAAGGTGGGCGGCTACACCACGTTCGACTTCAACGCCGGCTGGAACTTCGCCGATTTCGGCAACTTCGTGCACAAGCCGTACATCAAGGTCAACGTCTACAACCTGGGCGACCGCAAGGCGCTCACCTATGCGAGCAACGTCGGGGCATTCCTGGCGTCCAACCCCACGGGTCTGAAGGACGTCAACGGCGTGACGCTGTTCCCGTCCGCTCCGTACTACTCGGTGCTGGAAGAGCGCACCTTCATGGTGACCTTCGGCGCCTCGTTCCACTAAGCGTCGAGTCCCCCGCCGCGGCTGCACGGCCGCGGTGATCATGCAAGCCGAGACGCCCCGCAGTTCGCTGCGGGGCGTTTTCATGCGCGCATTGACCCCGCTGCATGGAAGAGGAGATGCTAGGCGGCCACGCCTGCAAACCGCGGGGCTTGTGGCGCGGAAAGCATCCAGGAGAACGATGGGAATGAACGACACGCAGATCGACAAATCCGGCAAGCCCGCCACGGTGAGCGCCCGCATTTCGCCCGCCGGCGGCCTGGATATTCTTTCCCGCAACGAGGTGGTGCGCCTGCGCGACGCCAGCGGTTCCGGCCTGCATGGGCTGCTGCGGCGATGCGCGCTGGCGGTGCTCACCTCGGGCGAGATCGGCGACGATCCGCGCGGCATGTTCGAGCAGTATCCGAACTTCGACATCCAGGTGCTGCAACAGGATCGCGGCATCAAGATCGAGCTGTCGAACGCGCCGGCCAAGGCTTTCGTCGACGGCCACATCATCCGCGGCATCAATGAACTGCTGGTGGCGGTGGTGCGCGATATCGTCTATGTGTCGACGCAGCTGGAGCAGGGCGGTTTCGACCTTCACGATACGGTGGGCATCACGCATGCCGTGTTCGAGATCCTGCGCAACGCGCGCATCCTGAAGCCGCAGATCGATCCCAACCTGATCGTCTGCTGGGGCGGCCATTCGATCGCGCGCGACGAATACGAATACACCAAGTCGGTCGGCTACCAGCTCGGCCTGCGCGGACTGGATATCTGCACCGGCTGCGGCCCGGGCGCCATGAAGGGCCCGATGAAGGGCGCCACGATTGCGCACGCCAAGCAGCGTCGCCGCAAGAACCGCTACATCGGCGTGACCGAGCCCGGCATCATCGCCGCCGAATCGCCCAATCCGATCGTGAACCAGCTGGTGATCATGCCGGATATCGAAAAGCGCCTGGAAGCCTTCGTGCGCATGGGGCACGGCATCGTGGTGTTCCCTGGCGGCGTCGGCACGGCGGAGGAAATCCTCTACCTGCTCGGCATCCTGTTGCACCCGGACAACGCCGGCATTCCGTTCCCGCTGATCTTCACCGGGCCCAAACAGTCGGCTGCCTATTTCGAACAGATCGACACCTTCCTGCGCCTCGCCTTGGGCGATGAGGTGGCGCAGCACTACAAGATCATCGTGGACGATCCGATCGCGGTGGCGCATGCGGCGGTACGCGGCGTGGACAAGGTGCGCAACCATCGCCTGGACAACAAGGACGCGTTTTTCTTCAACTGGTCGCTGAGCATCCCGCTCGCCTTCCAGCAACCTTTCGTCCCCACGCACGCCGCCATGCGCGGGCTGGCTATCCACCGCAATCGCCCGCGCCACGAACTGGCCGCCGACCTGCGCCGCGCTTTCTCCGGCATCGTCGCCGGCAATGTGAAGGACGAGGGGGTACGCGCCATCGAGCAGCACGGCCCGTTCGAGATCGACGGCGAGCCGGAGATCATGCGCGCGCTGGACCGCCTGCTGCAGGCCTTCGTGCAGCAACACCGCATGAAGCTCCCAGGCGGCAGCGCCTATGTACCGTGCTACCGGGTGCTCACGCGCTGAAAATCCGAAATTCGGTGGCCCGCACGGCTTGACAGCCTCGGGCCCGATTCCCCAAACTATGCAGCTCCCCGCCCGAATAGCTCAGCCGGTTAGAGCACTTGACTGTTAATCAGGGGGTCGTTGGTTCGAGTCCAACTTCGGGCGCCAAATTCAGAAAAAAAAGGGTCTACCTTGCGGTAGGCCCTTTTTCATTTCCAGAGACATTCATCAGCAGATGAATACGGCACAGCTTGAGAGGGCGCGCTGCATTCAGGGTTTGATCTTCAAAGCCACCTGATAACAGATTGGCGAATTCCATGCCTGCAGGTTCGGAGTTGAAATGTGGCGTCATCCGCGAATTTGAAAATTCGCTGCTTTGGTTGCGAAGTAGATATCACGCCACATGAGCAAGTAAGTGAACCTGACCCCGATGTTGTGGCCAGCCGGTTCTACGAAGCCGTCTCATTACACCGCCTGCAGGGGCGCGACCTGGTGCCTGGCGAGCGCGAGCAGAGCATAGAATTCAGTTTGAGCCTGAGCCGAAGCAAGAGCTGATGCTGGCGTGCCTGTGGCGCTACGTTGAGCCAGAGCAGGACGAGGAGGGCGCCGGCTTCTACACCTTCGCCATCATCACCCGCGATCCGCCGCCGGAGGTGGCCGCGGCCGGCCACGATTGCTGCGTAATCGCCATCCGGCCGGAGAACCTGAGCGCGTGGCTTGAGCCTGACCCGCACGACCTGGCTGCGTCCTACGCGATCCTGGACGATCCTGTCGACGCCTACTACCAGCATGAGCTTGTCTCGAAGGAAACAGAGGAAGGGACGTAGTGGCGTCGAGCAGCGTTGCCGTGCGGACCTATGGGGTTGACGACGGGGGCTTAACTAGCTGCTGAATTGCACGTATGCCAGCCCACAATAACGTAATCCGACTGGCTGCTGTTAGCTCGCCCAGGACCTTGGACGCGAAAAAAGCGATAGCCAAAAGGAACATCGGGAAGAGGGCATAACCGTTGCCGAAATACACCCAAAAATCATCGCCAGTGCGAAGTAGCTTGCGCCAATATTGGACGAGGCAAAAAACGAGAGCTACGAAGAACGATGCGAAGTCGATCCAGCCTACGTCAACAAATTTCCAGCCTTGCTGAAGGAGCGTCCAAGCCTCGCTGAACATTAGCGCGCACGCCTGATCGCCACATACGCCAGGGCTGCCAGCGCAGAGAAAGCCAAGCTAATTAGCTCGCCATGCTCTAAGCGACCGAACAACAGGTTCGCAACCGCCGCACCGAAGATCGCAACACCAACCAAAGCTTCGGCGTTAACAGGTGAGCGCACTTTGTGTTGGGTTTTCACGTAGGAAGCCATGATGGGTGCAGTTCCTGTCCTGATCTGCGTTCTTGTGTCCCTAAGCTCGTCCTGAAAAAGGTCAAGCAATTCTTCAGCGTGCTGACCAGAAGCGGAAACGACTTCTGCGATTGCACTGACCTTTGATGTTGCCAATACATGGATGCCGCCGTTCAACAAACCACCGGTGAGCAGAGACATTTCATGTTCTCGCTCGATCGGTTTGACCTCTTTTGACGCTATAAGTTTTATGATCAGAGCCGCGCCGTTATCTGAGGGTGAAAACAGCCTTATCAACGGCGTTGCGGCCCTCGACTCGATGCACGCGGTCATGGCTCTGTCACCGCGGGCTTTGCCGGGTTTTCCACTATCAACGTCGGGACGGCATTTATCATATAGAGCGGATTGCCGCCAACGTCGAGCTCATTCTCGACGCGCATCACACTGATAAGACTTACTTTTGCCAGCAACTTTGTGCCGTCAGGTAGCGTAAATTCGCTCCAGCGTTCATTGCTTTGCGCGACATCAACGCGGGTCGCCTTCCCTTTTTTGCCGTTGGGCAGGTCAACCTCGACAGAATCCTGTGTCATATGCGTTTGTCCCCCTGGTGTTGACAGTCTATCAACTTCCGGTTTCGTCTACATCATCCCGGCTTAAGCTGCGTAAATTCGGCACGCAATCCCGCATTCCTTCGTGGCACAGTCGGCTGTTTCGCGTAAATTGATGTGCGCCAAGTGCTTGAAAATTATGCAGATCAAGCTTGACTGTTAATCAGGGGGCGAGTCCAACTTCGGCGCCATCTTCGCTTTCCGCACCCGTTCGGCGGATGTCTGCAGAAAGCACCTGACCCCGCCTCATGGCGGGGGTTTTGTTGTCCGCGTTTGAGCTGGCTTTAACGTCCCCGCGCCAGCTCACGACTGGGACAGCTGAGGATCGATAAACCGCTGCCCTCCATGGATCGTGCGGATGGCGTTCATAAGTTCCGGCAAGGGAAGCTTCTTGTGCGCCACGCCGGCTGCCCCTGCTTCCAGGCAGGCGGACACGCGCATTTCGTCGATGCTGGCGGTCAGGACGATGATGTGGAGCGCAGGGTATTTTTTTTTCAGCTCAAGGATGAGTTCGCTGCCGCTGAGGTCGCCGGGGGCCAGTGCGTAGTCCAATACCAGCACGTCGGTTTGGGCGGTAGCGAGGTCTGTCAGTGCTTCGGCGCTGGAGCCGTAGCTGCCGGCGGTGACGAGGTCGGGTTGTTGCTCCACGAAGCGGGAAAGACCCAGTCGTACCAGTGCGTGATCGTCCAGGAACGACACCCGAATGGTTTGCGTGGCGATGGCCATGACCGATGCATGCTCCTTTGGTGGACGTGCATGGGAGGCGCGTGGGCATTCTAGGCAACACGTGCCGGGGTTGTCTGTCCGTCGTAGCGGCAAGTCGAATGTTCAGGCGCAGCCGCGCGGTTGATGTTCGCCGGTCTGTGCGGATGGCTGCGGCGGCAGTTCGATCTCGCACCACAAGGCCAATTCAGATCGAAGCAACGCCAGTTGCAGCGGTTTCTTCAATAGCCCATCCATGCCGCTATCGATGCAGCGCATATGGTGATCGGCGTCCGTGGATGCTGAGAGCGCGAGGATGGGCGTGTGGCGATAGGTGATGTTTTCCAATTCGCGGATCAGGCGCGTCAGCGTATAGCCGTCCATATCCGGAAGATCGCAGTCCATCAGGATCATGTCGAACGGTTCGCGGCGCACGGCGCGCAACGCGGAAGAACCATCCACGCAGGCGGTCACCTGGCAGCCGATGGCCAGGAGCTGCTGCTCGATCAGAAACCGATTGGCGGGGTGGTCTTCAACCAGAAGAATCGAAGCAGGCTTTGATGGGGAAGCGGGTTCGCGGCGCGGCGCGGCGTGCGTGCCGTTAGCGCGAGACCGCGAATCGGCTGCGTCTCGCACGCTGTCTGCGGCCCCGAACGTTACCGGAACCGTGAACGATACCGTGGTGCCCACATTCACTTCGCTATGCAATTGAATGCTGCCGCCCATCAATTCGATCAGTTGTCGGCAGATGGTAAGGCCGAGCCCGGTGCCGCCATAGCGGCGGGCAATCGTGGGGTCGGCTTGCGAGTAGGCAAGAAACAGGCGCGTGCGGCGTTCGGTAGAAATGCCGATGCCGGTATCGCGTACTTCCACGAACAGTTGCATTGGGGCGTCGGCATCTTCGCCTTGTCGCACGCTCATTGCCAGCGTCACGCTGCCGCGCTCCGTGAATTTAACGGCATTGGATAGCAGGTTGATGAGGATCTGACGCAGTCGTGTAGGGTCTGCAACGACCACGACGCCTGCGGGCATATGTGGCTTGAATACAAGCTGCAACTGCTTGGCTTGTGCCTTGTGCTGGATCATCCGGATAACGTCGTGCCCGAGCTTTTCCGGTTCGAACGGCAGCTGCTCGAGCTTCATGCCGTTGACTTCCAGCTTGGAGAGATCCAGCACATTGTCGAGCAGGTGATGCAATGCATCTGCCGCAGCCACGGCGTTGTCGACGATCTGCTGCTGCTTGGCGCCAAGTGTGGTTTCCCTCAGAAGATCCACGGATGAGAGCACTGCACCCAGCGGCAGGCGAATTTCATGGCTCATCATCGCGAGGAAAGCGGCCTTGTCGCGTTCGCTGCGGATCGCACGCCGTCGATCGCGACGCGCGACAAAAAGCAGCGCGACGATGACCGCCAGCAAAATCGCGAAACCCATTACTTCCATGGTGTGAAAGCGAACAAGTACCCGCCACGACGGCGCGCCGTAGTCGGTGTCGTCCATCCATTTGGCCATCATCGCGTCGGTCTGCTTGGCGGTCAGCGAGGCCATCGACTTGTTGATGATCGATACGAGCTCAGGCATGTCGCTGCGGACGCTCATGCGAATGCTGAGCAGGGCATCGTTGACCGTGCCGGAAACGTGCAGGGTGTTGAGATACTTGCGCCGCCACAACGGCATCAGCGCCGCATCGAGACCGATCGCCACGTCCGCTTTGCCTTGCGCGACGGCGCCCAGCACTTCTTCGGCATTGGCGCACGGCACCAGTTGGATATCCGGAAAGCGCTCGCTCAGCAGCTGGCGCAAGAAGCCCTGGCTGCGCACGGCAATGCGCATGCCGCGAAGCTTTTCCAGTGCGAAGATCGGGGGCGAGGAATCGCGCGTGATGATCACCGCAGTGCCCACAAAGTACGGATCGCTGAGCAGTGCTTGCGGGTGGGCGGAGGTGTTGCTGAAGCTTTCCGAGGCGACCGAGGGAAGCAGGTCGACCTCGCCGCGTTCCAGCGCGTGCTGGGCCTGGTGCTTCTGGTTTGGGTCGGCCTCCAGCACGGGCTGGAAGCGCAGGCCGGTGGCGTGGGAGATCGCCGCTAGGTACTCGATCGCCACGCCGGAAACTTTTCCGTTGTCGATGTATTCGAAGGGATGCCAGTCCGGATACCCCGCGTACTTCACCACCGGATGCGCCGCGATCCAGGCTCGTTCCTGCGGCGTGAACAGTTCCTGCGTTTGCGCCCAGCCAATGGCCGGCAGCAGCGCGCACAACAGGATGAGCCGGTATGCATGTCGCACTATCATCGTCGTCCGTTGGAGGGGCAGGGGGCGAGGCCGGCGGCAGCACCGAAGGCGCACGGCGTTACCGTGAAGGGGTGCCCGTAAGGGCGGCCCGTCCATCCGCACCGTTTCACTTTTTGCCAGGGCGGATGGGTCCGACTAGGAGCCTTTTCTCTGCGGCAAGGCGCACGCGGGCGCATGGCGGGGTGTTTTCCCGCAACGCTTGGGGGCCTTGGCTCAATCGGCGTCGTCGTCAGGCGCTTTCGGTGGCAAGCCTGGATTCACGGTTTCGGATGACGTGAAAAGGAGTATCCGGTCAAACCCGTGGACGGTATTTAGAAAGTATCCGAAATGCGGGCGGGTTGCCGTTCGTCCTGGCATACATACATAACGTCGG
Organism: uncultured Dyella sp.; assembly: GCA_966430775.1. Taxonomy (GTDB): domain Bacteria; phylum Pseudomonadota; class Gammaproteobacteria; order Xanthomonadales; family Rhodanobacteraceae; genus Dyella_B. The sequence continues at coordinate 8,832 of CBJMMB010000022.1, forward strand.
GATGCCGGCGGGTGAGAGTAAGATTCACGGCGGGCTGGCAGGCCGGGTCCAAGCGCGGCCGACAGCCACCCCGAGGCGACGCGCGGTTTGTCCATCGTCTGGGCGTCGTCCGTGGCGGCATGGGTCAGGCGTGGGTTTTCGAAGGCATCGGATAATGGTCCGTGGTGCTGTGAAAGTCTCCGGTTTCGGACCAGATCGAATGCGTCTGTGGTTTCCGATGTGACTAAGGAAGGTTGCGTGGACGGTAGGTCGAACGATGATGCTCCGTCCCGCTTCCGGTACTGAGTGATTCAGCAATGAGCGGTTGCTTTCGCGCGACGAAAAAGGAGCTTTCGTCCAACCGCATCAAACATGGACTTTCTTCACTTACGGTCCGTGCGAAGCACCGCTCGCTCGCGTGATCCGTATCTTAGTCAAAAGGATAGTTTCATGTCGGCCTATAAAGTGACGCCTTCATTACGTGTAATGCTGCTGGACGACCATGAGGTCATGCGTCGCGGCCTGGAGCTTTTGCTCAAGCAGGAGCACCTCCTCGATGTCATCGGCAGCTTTACCACCAGTCGCGAACTGTTCGCGGCGCTGCGCGAGAAAACCGCGGACGTGTTGATCGTCGATTATTCGCTCGGACCCACCGAGGTCGACGGGCTGAACCTGATCCGCGCGCTCAAAGTGCGTTTTCCCAACGAAAAAGTGCTGGTGATGTCCGCGCACTACAACGCAGCGACCGTGGCCTTGGCCATGAAGGCCGGTGCGCGCGGATTCATCGGTAAAGGCCAGGACCAGAAGGAACTGATCATGGCCATTCGCGCCGTGGCCGCGGGGCGCGTTTATCTTAGCAAAGACATGTCGCGTGAACTGGCGTCGCAGCCGACCGAGTTGTCCGAGCATACGGGTGAGTCGGCGCTGATCAACGATGTAAAGCTTTCGCCGCGCGAACGTGAGGTGCTGCGCTGCTATCTGGACGGCATGTCCGTGACCGAAATCGCCACCAAGTTCTCGCGCAGCATCACCACCATCAGCGCGCAGAAGACCGCGGCGTATCGCAAGCTAGGCATTCGCAACGACAGCGAGCTGTTCAAGATCCGTCACCAGCTGGAACGATCATGATCCGCATTTTTATGCGCATGGTTCCGATCCTGCTGATAGTGGTGGGATGGGCAGGAATCCTGCATGCCCAGGAACCGGTGTTCACGGCGCAGGAGCAGCAGTGGATCAAGGATCATCCACAGGTGCGCTTTGCGATCGGCACGCAGCTCAAGCCCGTCAGCTACGTCGACGATGACGGCGTCTACCGGGGCGTGACTGCGCAGTACCTCGCCGCCATCGAGAAGAAGACGGGCCTGCGTTTTCAGCTCGTGCACACCGACGGCTTCAGCGGCGCCAAGAAGGCCATTCGCGATGGCGCCGTGGATCTGTTGCCGGTGGGCTTCTACACGCGCTTCGAACCGGATGTACGCGAGCGCGTGCTGTTCACCGAGCCATACTTTTCCTCGCCGAGCGTGATCGTCACGCGCGCCGACAACCCCAGCATTCTCGACCCGCGTGAACTGGACGGCAAACGCGTGGCGATTTCCGGCGACAACGCCAATGTGCGCTTCTATATGAGTCGGCTTCCGTCGATCAAGCCGGTGCTGGTCGCGGGGCCTCTGCAGGGTCTGGAAGCACTTATGGATGGAGAAGCGGATGCGGCCCTGGGCAGCGCCGCCGTGCAACAGCCGCTGATCCGCCAGAAATACAGCGGCCAGCTTGGCATCGCCGGGGTGATCGACGACCTGCCGGTGAACCTGCAAATGGTCGTGCGCAAGGACGAGCCGCTGTTGTATTCCATCATCGCCAAGACGCTGAAAAGCCTGTCGGCCGAAGAGACGGACGTGATGTATGACAGCGCACTGCAGGAGGCGGGCTATGGCGCGCCGACGTTGCGTTCGATCATCCTCGAATACCTGCCGGAACTGGTGGCGGCGTGCATCGCCGGTCTGTTGCTGATCTGGTTCGCCTACCGCGCCCGCGTGGCCAAGGAGCAGGCGGAGCGCAGCGAGCTGGCCAAATCGCGTTTTCTGGCGGTGATGAGTCATGAAATCCGCACGCCGATGAATGCGATCCTCGCCTCGATCGAGATGCTGCAGCAATCGCCGCTCGAGCCGAACCAGCGCAAGCTGGCGCTTACCGCATCCACCGCCTCGGAAGCCTTGCTGGGCTTGCTGGACGACGTGCTCGATCTGTCCAAGCTCGATGCGCACCGCCTGGAACTGGAAACCATGCCAACCGACATCGAGCGATTGGCGCAGAAGGTGGTGGACGTGGTGACGGTGAAGGCGCGCGACAAGGCGCTGCCCATCCATCTAACCGTGGACAATCCGTCGCATGCGCACGCCGTGGTCGATCCGACGCGGCTGCGACAGATCCTGCTCAATCTGCTGGGCAATGCAGTGAAATTCACCCAGCGCGGCAGCATCACGCTGGATATTCGCGTGGAAGGTACACAGGGCCAGCCGGGACGTATTCACGCGCGGGTACGCGATACTGGTATTGGTATTCCGAAAGATCAGCAAACCAAGCTGTTCCAGGCTTACGTGCAGGCCGACAGCGCCACCACGCGCCAGTACGGCGGCACTGGCCTGGGATTGACGATCTGCAAGGAACTGGTCGAGCTGATGGGGGGACAGATCAGCCTTGAGAGCACACAGGACGTCGGCACCACGGTGAGCTTCAGCATTCCGGCGCGCCTGGTTGCCGCTTCGATGGAATCGGAGGTGCCTTCCGTGAGCGAAAGCGCTGTGTCATTGGAATCGAACGGTCACGTGCTGGTGGTGGAAGATCACCCGCAGAATCGCTTCGTCATGGCCGAGCAGTTGCGCGCGCTCGGCGTCGACACCCTCTTCGTTGCAGACGGCCGCGCCGCCATCGAGACGATCGGCAAGCACCCCATTTCGCTGGTGCTGATGGATTGCCACATGCCCGAGATGGACGGCTACGAAACTACGCGCCGCATCCGCCAACGCGAAACCAGCCTGAACCTGCCGCGCGTACCCATCATTGCTATCTCCGCGGCCACCGATGCGGCGCATCTGAAGCGCTGCATGGACAGCGGCATGGACAGCGTGCTCAAGAAACCGCTGCGACTGGACGAACTGCGCAGCATGCTCGGCCTTTGGCTGGATCGCCTGCCGCCCGCCGAGCCGGTCGCCGCCCCTGCAGTGGCGGAAAACCAGCCGATCGACATGTTCGAGCTGTATAAGGCCTCGATCGAAGAAGACGCGCAAGCGCTCGAGCATGCTCTGGCGAAGGAAGACCGCGACAATGTCATCCATTTCGCCCATCGCATCAAGGGCGCGGCGTTGATGATCAACGCCGACGGCATGGCGCAATCGGCCGGCCGTATCGAGGACCTGGCCAAGGCGGCCAACGATCCGGCTGTCGCGGAAGCCTTGCAGGAATTGCAGGAAGAAATCGCCAAGTGGATTGCGGTGACGCGGCATTGAGGCAAGCGGGGTGCGCCCCTTCCATCGTTTGAACCGGCTGAAATCAGAGCGTCACGACGGCCTGCGCCCAGACTTGACCTGTAGGTGCGCGGATCATCGCTGGCACATTGCCGACCCTGCGTGCATACGAAAGATTGAGCGAGATTCGCTTGCCTGCCTGGTAGGCCAAACCAGTGCCCACACCTTGCAAATTTACGGTGTTGGCGCTGCCCGGAGAGGGATTCCTGTTCAGCTGTGCATGCGCAGCGTCATAGAACGCTTGCAGCGAAAGCTTGGGCAGCTTCTTGAACTTGCGCGTTACCGCCACCGTCATCAGCACGCCTTGATCGGCACTGCCGATGTCGGTGGCATAGGCACGCACGCTGCCTGGGCCACCCAGCACCATCTGTTCGGATGGATCAAGGTGATGGCTGGCCAGTTGCATCGTGATGCCGGCGCTTAACTGCCACTGGTTGGAAAGCAGCTGGGTGAACGCGGTCGAAGCCTGCAGCACCGTATAGCGACCGTCGAACGCCTTGGGATCCTGGCCAGTGGGACTTTCCTTGCTGCGCGTAACCTGGATGCCTTGCTTGAGTTCGGCACTGTACTCGAGCACGTTGGGCTTGTTCGCGAGCAGGTTCTGTCGATAACCAGACAAGCCAACCGCGAAGAACCGCGCGCGTCGCTCATTGTCGATATCGAAGAATGTGTCGTTCAACTGCTTGTAGCCGACGCTCGCTTCCAGATTCAGGCGCGAACGCTCGGTGCGTCTTACAGGACGGTTGACGTAAAGCCGATAGATATCGGCATAACCATCACCGAAGCCCTCGAAGGCGCCGCCCAGCGTGTAGTCGACCCTGGCGAACTGCAATCCCGCGCGCGTGCCGTCGTAACCCAGTGGCGCATCGTACGTGACGTTGCTGATCAGGGTGTGGCTGCCTTTGCCATCCTTGTCCTGCAGGAGCGAAGGCGCTTGGGTGGCGGAAAGCTGGAAGCGGTCACCGATGCCAAGCGGGCTGTTGACCAGCATTTGCGCGCCAATACGGTTCTTGCCTGATGAAGTAGTGCCCTGGTTATCGGCCACCATTGCCGCGGCCCATCGCTGATCGGGTGCGGTGGCAATCGTTACCTTGGTGCCTTTGTATTCATCGCCAGGCGAAAGGGAAGGCTGGATGCCGCCCACACCAGGCAGGTCGCCAAGCAGATCGATCGTGTGCTGTACCTCGCGCAGGTCACTGGTGCGTTCCGGACGCGCCGCGAACCATGCACGCAGCACACTGGTACGCAATAGTGACCGATTCTCAAAGCCGAAAGATTCGATGTGCCCGCGCAAGACCTCGTAGTGGATACGGCCCGCGTCGATATTCGGATCCAACTTGACGACGGTAAGCAGCGGACCGTCGCGGCGCAGTTGTTCGGCAAGCGCAAGACGCAGTACTTCAAGCCCGGCCAGATTGGCCCGGCCATGCAGATAGTGGCTCAATAGCGGCCACACTTTCTCACGTTCTGCATCGGTGATGTCGCCGTCGAGCACGAATTCATCAATACTGACGACCTTTTCGGTTTCCTGCGGGGCTTGCGCAGAAAGATTGCGCGATAGGCTGCTGCTCTGCTCGGATAAGGGCGTTAAAGGTTGCTGCTGAAGCAGTGAACCCGAAGACACGCCAGGTGTGCCGGTTCTCTGCGCATGCCCGAGTTCGGGAGTCCATGCCGTGACGACGAGCAAGCTGCCGGAAGCCCATGTGGCGAATGCTTTCATGGCGCTTTTAATGCAAGAGTGGATACTGCCTTTAACCGGCCAGTAGAAGGTAGGAAATGGTGGACGCGCATTGTAGCCATCATCTGCGTTTGACGGCTTTGCCAGGCACCGCTTTTCGGATTGCTTTTAGCGAATAGGGCTGCCCTTAGGCGCGATAGGATACGTTTCAGGAACGGGCTGGAGTGCAGTCAAGGACTGAGCCGAATTGCCTGCTATGAGGCACGCAAGCCTGGAAAAACCCAGGCTTGCGCAAGGAGACCAGCTTACTTTCTAAGGATGACTGCCGGAGGCTCCAGAGCGCCATCGATCATCAGGCTGCCGGGAGTTTGGATATAGATGTTTCCGACTTGTTTCAGCGAATCCGCATTGACGTTCATGGTGGTGCGTCCATCGTAACTTGTATTGATCAACGTAGCGGTGCGGGCATGGATGTTGCCGCCGATGTTGGTGCGGTCGAAACCGGCGACCATCACATCGCCGCCGGCGTTGATGGTGCCGTTCTGGTCGCCCGAGGTTTTCAGGCTAAGCCCCGATGTTGTCGTAGCGCCGTTGATCGCGGCCATGAGCGCGTCGCCATGGGTGTTGATCTGTCCGTTATTGATGGCCGAGGCCTTGCGGACCGTGCCGCTGGCCGGATCGGCGGTAAAACCGTAGTAGCTGTAAAGGCCGGTATCCGCGGCCCCAAAGCCAACGCTGGCCGAGTATCCCGCTGCCAGCGCAACCGATTTGCCTGCGCTGAGACTGCCGTTGTTGATTACATCGGGCGCCAGCAATATGACCCGTTCGCTCGCATTGATGCTGCCGTTATTGACCACTGACGTCCCGGTGGCATTGCTGCTTCCCGACAGCGTAGGACTTGCGGAGTGATTGAAGCTTTCGTCAGAAATGCTGAGTGTGGAAGCTACCAGGGAGCCCACGTTTACGTTGGCGTGCTGCCCAAATACCACGCCGTTGGGGTTGACGATGAATACCCGGCCGTTGGCGTTGAGTGCACCATCGATCTGTGTGGCGCCCAGGTTGCCGGTGACGCGGTTGAGGATGGCCGAAGTGGCGCTGGGCTGCGCTATGTTGACTGCTTCCCCATTGGCGACATTGAAGTTGTTCCAGTTGACGATCAACTTGTCGCTGCTTTGATTGATTTGAGTGGTGGCGCCGCTGTGCGTGATGTTGCCCGCACCGGACACGATCTTGCCAGTGTCGATCGCTAGCGCATGGCCGCTGACGGCAAGCAGCAGGGCGAAACTGACTGCATTCAGCCGGAAGCGGCTCGACGTTGAATTTTTCATTGTTGTTTTTTCCTATAAGGGTGCAGGGAAATCTTCTGTTGCGTCAGCACTCAAAGTGAAAGCAAGTATCCGCGCTTCATGCGTTCGCCATCATAGGCGCATGGGTTACCTCATTTCTCATATTGGAGGTCAATTTCGATCTTTTACGATTGTTTCAGGATTACGTGCAGGCCGACTTCGCCACCAAGGTGCAAGTGGTACTGATGGATTTCCACATGCTCGAGATGGACGGTTGCGAAGTCACGCGCGCGATGCATCAATCGATTTTCGTGCTCGAACGACATTTCGACTTTCGTAGGTACGCTCTAGAAATAGGCATCGCCTGAAGCGATCCTCCCGTGCTCCCTGTCAGGCGACGCCTCGTTTTACATTTTTTTCTATTCCGGCATGCGGATACGCGCGCCTACCATGCCCGTCATGCGCGCCTGTCCCTTTTCAGGCGGCTGATGCCATAGGGCGTCTCCCCATTCTTTTGTTTGTATAAGCCAAAGGCCGCATCGGCCCGTGTGCTTTTTACCGAAGCTGGAAGCACTGCAGTCATGAAGACGTCGAACGGATTGCTCGAAGGAAAGTGGTGCCTGCGAACCATGGCAGGTGCCAGCATGCTGTTCATGCCGCTGGCCTCGCAAGCCTCCGATCTGCTGTGGACGAAGCCAACCTACATGTCCACAAGACGGGCGGACACGTTTTCCTCGTCCGGCGCGACGCCGACCTTGCGTGACATCCCACCGCCCGCGGTGTCGACACCGCCTGATTCGCGCAACGTGCAAGCGCTGCCTTCCACGCGTCTGGCCCTACAAGCAGATTCGGCGTCGACGGCATCGAAACGCGCCAGTGCGCAGGCGCAACTCGCCGCCCATGTCGCGGCGCCTGCCGCCATGTTGGCGTACGGCAATCAAATCAACGATGGCCTGCACCAGCGCCTGGGCGAAATTCGTAACATCATGCCCACCGACGATATCGGTGGCGAAGTATTCGTGCGCTACAGCGGTAGCGATTTCAACGTTGCGCCCGGCGCAGGACTGGCGCAGGCCGGTTATGGTTTCAAGCAGCGGGCCAACGCGGTGCAACTGGGCGGCAGCGTGATCGGTTGGAACGAGGAGGGCTCCAATCTCCGCGCCGGCTGGGCGTACGACCAAGGTTCGCTACGCGTGACGCCAAAGCGATCCGGCGCGGGCTACACAGACTACGATGCCAAAGGCATGTCGCTGTGGTTCACGGCCCAGCGCGATACCGGCCTGTATGTGGATGTCGTCGGTGGCAGCCGGCAATTCACGGGTCGCATCCAGAACGACGAAGGCAGCGGTTCAACCAGAGTGCGAGCCCGTGGTTGGGCGGCATCGGTGGAAATCGGATTGCCGATGCCGCTTACTGACAGCCTTACTCTTGCGCCCCAGGCACAACTCACCTATCAATCCCTGCGCATCAAACCGATCGAGAACGCGGATGGGCTGGTAACGCGTAGCGGGAACGTGCAACAGACCACCGCGCGCATAGGCGTGCGTCTTGCCAAGACCGACAACGAACGTTTCGTTCCGTACGTGAAAGTGGATTTCAACCAGCACTTCGGTGGCCAATCCAAGGTGACGTCCTTTGATCCTGACAGCGGACGGGATGCGACGCTGGATGGCGTCCGCGCCGGAGCAAGCGTTGGCCTTAGCGCAGGCATGACGATCAAGCTCACGCGCGTGATCGATTTTTACGGCGATGTCGGCATGCAGCGCCATCTGGGCGAGCGTGGCGCAAATGGGGTAACTGCCAACGCAGGTCTGCGCATCAATTTCTAGCGCTGCACATGCATGTGATAAGCGCTATCGGTGCACGCGACGCATCGTTGTCGGCGATGGCTGGCGACTCATTCTGCATGCCAGCCAATTTCGAATAATTTTCAAATACGGTCCCGGTTCGTCTCCCTATGATGCGGAAACGAACGACCCAGGTTGTGACGACCGATGCGGCAATCAAGCGATGGAACGATGTGTCTTTAAGTTTCCTTTCCGCTCTAGCCGACCACTCACAAGTGCACTTGGCGCAGTGCAAATGCACGACGCAAGGCGCTGTTCGAATCTTCCGCTCGCAACGCAGCGAGTGGTGGATGTTGCTGCCATGCGGCGGCTATTCATACCCTTAAGGAGTTATCCATGAAGTGCAACAAAATCGCGTTAGCGACGGCTCTGGTGCTTGGGCTTGGTACGGCAGGCTCGGCCAGTGCGGAAACGGGTCTGATCACCTTTACCGGTTCGGTGACGGATAGCACCTGCGCTGTTTCCGGTGGCACGGGCACCGATGGCGGCACCACTAACTTTATTGTGGATCTTGCCGCTGCAGATGCCGCCGACTTGGCCACGGCGGGCTCTACGGCTCAGCGTAAGGATTTTCAGATCATTTTCAGCAACGGCAACGGTGGTGCCTGTGCTGCTGCGCTGACTTCGGTCGATTTCAGCTACTCCGCGTCGAGCCCGAACGTCAATACCAATGGTCGTCTGAGGAACATCCTCACCGCCGCCCAGCAGGCCGCGACCAACGTGGATCTGCAGATTCTGGACGGCACCACGCCGGTGGACTTGACGCAGGGAACGGTAAAGAACATCACCCTGTCGACCACTGGCCCGACCACCACCACCTACGGCGTGCAGTACTTCGCCACTGGTGCGGCGACGGTGGGTGGCGTGCGCTCCAACGTCATCTATAACGCGGTCTACAACTAAGCATGGCCGTTCGGCGGTCGCACTTGCGGCCGCCGACATGCAGGACTGGGCAGGAGAAGATGATGACGAGCATGAGGTGTTTTGCCTTGGCGGGGCTGCTGGCCCTGGCGGCTGTTTTTGCCGGACGTGTCGAGGCCGAAGTGACGATCACCGGCACGCGCGTGATCTATCCTGCTGCGAGCAAGGAAGTAACGGTCCAGCTTACCAATCATGCGAACGTGTCTGCGCTGGTTCAAATATGGTTGGATGACGGCAACATGGACGCACCACCGGATCAGATAAAGGTGCCCTTCAACGTATCACCGCCTATCGTCCGCATGGAGCCGCACAAGGGCCAGGCGGTACGCGTTGCCTACACGAAAACGCCTCTGCCGGCGGATAGAGAAAGTTTGTTTTGGTTCAATGTGCTCGAAATTCCTCCCAAGGCTGGGCCGGAAGCCGGCGAAAATCTCATGCAGTTTGCCGTTCGCACGCGCATCAAGCTGATTTTTCGCCCAAGCAATCTTTCCGCCACGCAGGCGCTGGAAGCGCCTGAACAATTGCAATGGACACTGCGTGCAGGTGAGAACGGCAAGCCGCCCGTGTTGCGCGTTACCAATCCCACGTCGTACTACGTCAATTTCGCCAGTGTCGGCGCCAAGACGGGTGGCAAGGAAATTACCGGCAAGGGCGGCTTTGTGGCGCCAAACGGCACTGCGGAGTTCCCACTCAAAGAGCTTGCCGGGCAGGGCGGCGCCATGCAGGTCGTCTTCAAGTCGATCAGCGATCTGGGTGTGGTGATTCCCTATACGAAGCCGTTGTCTCCCTGAAGAAAGATAGCGACTGTTTTGCTGCGCTGCTGCGCCGGCGAAATTTCATTGGATCGTCGCCTTGCGGCAATGGTCCGCTCAGAGCCATTCGGCGGTTAGACAAGGAGACGTTCACGTGCCATCCACGGGTGAGCCACGCAGCCATCGCGCATCAGCGCGCTTATCACCGGCTCTGCTGCCGGCGCTGATCCTGGGCGCATTGGCTCAAACCGGGCATGCCGCAGAGTTGGCCGCTGCGGCGTTGCCGGCCAGTCCCGCGGTGAGCTTCGACGATGACTTCTTTCCCAAGGGCATGGCGCCCAAGGTCGACCTGTCCCACTTCGACAAAGCCAACGCGGTATTTCCCGGTACCTATCGCGGCGACGTGCTGGTCAATGGCGACTGGCGTGCGCGCACCGATATCGTCTTTGCAGAAATCACGGAAACCAAGGACGTGCAGCCTTGCTACGACCGCAAGCTGCTGGAAAGTTTCGGTATCGACTTGGCCAAGGTGGCAGCAGCCACCGGCGAAGCGGCGCCGCGCAAGGCAGTTCCGGAACAAGGCCGCTTCTGTGGCGCCATTGGCGACTACGTGCCAGGGGCCACGGCCAGCTTCGATACCAGCAGCCAGACGCTGTCGATTTCCGTGCCGCAGATCTACACGCAGCGCAATGCGCGCGACTATGTCGATCCCAAGTATTGGGACAGCGGCATCAACGCCACCACGATCAACTACAACGCCAACGTCTATCGCGGCTCGAGTGGCGGCAACGAGCGGACCAGCGGCTATCTTGGCATTAACGCCGCGGTCAATGTGGGTTCCTGGCATGCCGTCCATCTGGGCTCGGCCAACTGGGCCACCGGCACCCGCGGCAATTACCAGGCGGCCGCCACGTACTTGCAGCACGACGTTCCCAAGTGGAAGGCGCAGGTGGAAGTCGGCGATGTCTTTACCACCGGCAACCTCTCCGAAAGTGTGAGCCTCCGCGGCGTGCACATGTATACCGATGACCGCATGTATCCGCAGTCCCAGCGAGGGTTTGCGCCGGTCGTGCGTGGCATCGCGGACACTAACGCGCGGGTGGTGATCAAGCAGCGTGGCTATACCATTCTCGAAACCACGGTGGCGCCGGGTCCGTTCGTCATCGATGACTTGTATGCAACCGGCTATGGCGGCGATCTCGAGGTGGAAGTGGTCGAGGCCGACGGGCGCACCAAGCGGTTCACCGTGCCTTTCTCCGCCGTGCCGCAATTGCTTCGCCCCGGCCAGGACCGCTGGGAGCTGGCAGCGGGCAAGGTACGCCAACGCGATTTCAAGGACACGCCATCGGTACTCCAGGCCACTTATCAGCGCGGCATCACCAACTCGGTGACGGGATACGGCGGTATCACGCTGGCGTCGGGCTATCATGCCGCGCTGGTCGGTGGCGCGTTGAACACGCAGGTTGGCGCGTTCTCCCTGGACCTGACCCAGTCGCGTACACGGGTAAGCGACATGTCACCCGAACAAGGTGTCAGCGTGCGCGTGGGTTACAACAAGAACATCACGCAGACCGGCACCAACCTGGCTTTCGCGGCATATCGTTACTCCACCAGCGGCTATCACAGTCTGGCCGACCTGACGTACCTGCGCGATGCTGCCGCCGGTGGTCGCTCGGCGTTGTACAGCCGGCCTCGTACGCGCAGCCAGTTGACCGCCAGCGTCTACCAGAGGCTGGGGCAGGATTACGGCCAGCTCTTCTTCACTGGGACGCGAAGCGACTATTGGGGACAGCGCGGCAGACAGGTCGATTTCACGGCGGGATACACCAACCGTTGGAGGTTTCTCACCTACAGCATTTCCGCGCAACGCACGACCGATAGCGTGGAAGATATTTCGACCATCGGCCCGATCAATCAAATCCCCGGCGCGCCCGACTTCATCAACAATCCGGTCAACAGATATCAGCGGCGCGATACGCGCGTGTATCTTTCGCTGACCATGCCGCTAGGCAGCGCACCCAGCGCACCCACGTTTACCGTGCAGGCCAATCACTCCAAGTTGGACGGCAGCAGCAGCCAGGGCACGGTTTCCGGTTCGGCACTGGACGACAATCGACTTGCCTACAACGCCACTGTCAACCACGCTCCCCAGGGCAATTCCTTCAACCTGTACAGCCAGTACAACGGCGGCCACGGCAACGTACAGGCAGGCTACGCGCAGGGCCGCAACTATAAGCAAGGCAATATCGGCGCATCTGGCGGCTTGGTGTTGCATGGGGGCGGCTATACCTGGTCGCCGCCGCTCGGGGAAACCGTCGGTCTCGTACATGCGAGGGATGCGGCCGGCGCACGCGTCGTGGCTGCGCAACGATCAGTAGTTGACGGCAACCACTATGCCGTTATCCCCAACCTCATTCCGTACCAGCTCAACCGCGTCACCCTCGATCCCAAAGGGATGGCCGCCAGTACCGAACTGGAAGAAGCCTCGCAGACCGTGGCGCCGCGAGCGCGTACCGTGTCATTGCTCAAGTACAAGACGGTCAGCGGGCGTGCCTTGCTGATTGACAGCGGTCTTTCCGATGGCAAGCCCTTGCCGTTTGGCGCGGAAGTCTTCGATGCCGAAGGCAAGAACGTCGGCGTCACCGGTCAGGGTGGCCAGGTATTCGTGCGCGGTGTGGAGAAATCTTCCGAGTTGACGGTGCGTTGGGGCCAGGGGCAGAACGATTCCTGCCGGATACGCGTCGATCTCAAGCCGCAGGCGAAAGACGCCAAGCAGGCGAGCTTCGAGCAGATGAAAGCGACTTGCACCCTTCAGTAGACGTCTAGCGTGACGCCTGTTGTTTGAGCGCATTGGCTGACGATCTTCAGTACGAGCCATCGTTATCCTTTATAGATAAACCGTCCATGCATCTTCACGATGCACGCAGTGTTGCTCGTGGTTGCGCCAAGCCATGCGTTCGCTCATGCAATCTTTCCGCATGTGCAAAGAGTCCGAGTCGACGCGCATTTAGGACCAATTGGATAGCCCGATGTGAGAGGTTTCTTACAGAATCGCTCGCGTCATTCGATTCGCTATCCGTCGTGTTGTTTAGGACTTATTTGATGGTTATCGGCGAGTCGCGTGTACAGAATGGCTGCTCGAGCTTGTAAGCCAATGATGGTTACTGGTCTGTTTCTCCATGGTTGCGAGCAGGTCGCCTACACAGAAATATTTTGACGGAAACATGCCATGAGCGGCTTGTTGCAACAGATGATCATGGCGTGCCTCGTGCTTGCTTGCACGATGGCTGCTTCCAACATCAAGGCCGGCGTGGTGCTGAGCGGTACGCGATTCGTTTATCCGTCTCAGGAAAAAGAAATTACGGTAAAGATCACCAACCAGGGAAAACATCCCGTATTGGTGAAAGCGTGGATCGATCACGGCGAGACTGATGCATCGCCAGAAGCGATCACGGTGCCCTTTACGCTGACGCCACCGATTTTTCGCATGGACGCGGACAAGGAAATGGCGCTGCGCCTGACGTATGTCGGCGCGAACCTTCCGAAAGATCGCGAGTCGTTGTTCTGGCTCAATGTCATGGAGGTGCCACCGCGGCCAAGCGAAAAGCAGGAAGACCAGAACACCTTGCAGTTGGCGTTCCGGTACCGGTTGAAATTGTTCTTCCGTCCCGAAGGCCTGGCAGGCACCGCAAAGGAAGCAGCCGCGGATCTGCGTTGGGCGTTGGCGGAAGAACATGGCAGGCAGGCGCTGCGGGTTTTCAATGATCGTCCGTATTACGTGTCGCTGACCGAGGTCAAGCTGAAACACGGAACACAGACGGTCGCTGCAGAGCCCGAAACGATCGCACCGTTTTCAACGCACGACTTCGTTTTGAAAACGGCGGTGAAAGACGATGCAAAAGGCCCCGGCGCCTGGTCAGTCGATTACCGATGGCTCGATGAATGGGGCGGCCTGTTGGACAAGAGCAAACCCCTGACGCGGTAGAGGTTGCAAGTGTGTTGTCTTCGCCTCATGGAGGCGAGGAGATAAAGCGATAGTCCAATGCGTTCCTTCTTTTGTCTGGGGCAGTTTCTCTGCCGCTTCTAGGAAGGCTGCGCCTTCGGAATGCGATACGGAGCCACGAGGTGAACTGATGGAAAATCCGAATATCAGTAGCGCGACGACCGGCTTCGTAAAAGAGCGCGCGAAGGAAAAGCTGATACGCGATCTCGGCGATACCTTCCTGAAGGCGTTTCGCGACCCCAAGACCATCGAGATCATGCTCAATGCGGATGGCCGCCTGTGGCAGGAACGCCTCGGCGAAGGCATGCGTGTGATCGGAAAGATGCGCGCAAGCCAGTCCGAAGCGGTGATCAAGACGGTGGCCGGTTTCTACGGCAAGGAAATCACGCGCAGCAAGCCAGTGCTGGAATCGGAATTCCCGCTTGATGGCTCGCGCTTCGCCGCGCAGCTCCCGCCGGTTGTCGCTGCCCCGACGTTTGCGCTCAGAAAAAGAGCCATAGCCGTCTTCACGTTGGACGATTACGTGGCGAAGGGCATCATGACTCGCCAGCAGCGCGACGTGCTCGGCCGGTCGGTACGCGAGCATCGGAACATCCTGGTGATCGGCGGCACCGGCTCGGGCAAGACCACCCTGGTGAATGCGGTCATCCGTGAGATGGCCGACGTCAGCGCGAATGAGCGCGTACTGATCATCGAAGACACCGGCGAAATCCAGTGCGACGCCGAAAACGTCGTGCAATACCACACCACCATGGAAGTGGGCATGACGCAGCTGCTGCGTACTTCGTTGCGCATGCGGCCGGATCGCATCCTTGTCGGCGAGGTGCGCGGTCCGGAGGCGCTCGATCTGCTTATGGCCTGGAACACGGGTCACGAAGGTGGAGCGGCAACGCTGCATGCGAACGATGCGCGCGCCGGGCTCAGTCGCCTCGCCATGTTGATCAGCATGCATCCGGACGCGCCGCGCCCGATCGAGCCGTTGATCGGCGAGGCGGTGCATGTGCTGGTGCATATCGAACGCACGCCAAAAGGGCGTCGTGTGCAGGAAATCGTCGAAGTCGACGGCTACGAAGACGGGCGCTATGTGCTGCGCCAGATTTAACTCAGCCTTAGAGGTGAATTTGCATGTTCAATAATGTTTCTGCATATCAGGTACTGCGCTCTTATACACCGTTCTTATTGTTGCTTTGTGCAGTGATGGTTCTTTTGTTGATGCCAGATATTGCGCATGCAACGACCGAAAACAATACACAGAATCTTCCCTTTGAAGAGCCTCTGCAGAAGCTGAAGAACTCGCTCACGGGTCCTGTCGCCTTTGGCATTTCCTTGGTCGGTATTGTCGCAGCTGGGGCGGTATTGATTTTTGGTGGTGAGATGAGCGGCTTCCTGCGTACCCTCGTGTTCTTGGTGCTTGTCATCGCTCTCATTGTCAATGCCGGCGGCCTGATCAAAATCATGTCGGGTGACGGAGCGATGATTGCCGCACAGGTCGAGCATTCATTGCGCATGCTCCGAGGCGTGGCCTAATGGCCATCCGCACCGTTCCGATTCGCCGCTCCGGCAATCGCGACAATCTGTTTATGGGTGGCGACCGTGAGCTGGTGATGCTCACCGGCCTGCTGGCCGGGGCGCTGGTTTTCAGCGCCCAGGACATCAAGGCCTTCGTGGTGGGCGTCACGTTGTGGCTGCTGTCGCTCTACCTGTTCCGCGTCATGGCCAAGGCCGATCCGAAGATGCGGCACGTATATCTGCGCCAGCGTCGCTATCGGTCTTATTACCCGGCGCGGTCCACGCCGTATCGCGTGAACGGGCCGGCTGAAGAGAGGCAGTACCGATGATACCCCTGCTCGTCTCCCTGATCGTCGTCATGGCAGCCGTCGGCATCGTGATGGTGCTGATAATGTTCCTGCGTATCCGCTCGCTGGATGCGGAGGCCAAGCTGAAGAAACATCGCTCGCGGCAGCAGGGCGTGGCGGACCTGCTCAACTATGCCGCGGTGGTCGATGATGGCGTGATCGTTTGCAAGAACGGCGCCTTCATGGCGTCCTGGGTGTACCAGGGAGACGATATCGCCAGCAGCACCGACGAACAGCGTGAGCTGGTATCGATGCGCATCAACCAGGCACTGGCGCGGTTGGGCAACGGCTGGATGATCCATGTGGATGCCGTGCGCCGTCACGCCACTGGCTACGCGGCCCACGGCGCTTCGCGTTTTCCTGATGCGGTGACCGCCGGCATCGACGAGGAGCGCCGTCGGCTGTTCCAGAGCCTGGGCAATATGTATGAGGGCTATTTCGTCCTCACGCTGACCTACTTCCCGCCCGCCCTGGTACAGCGCAAGTTCGCCGAGCTGATGTTCGACGACGACATGGAAGTGGAAGGCCATGCTGAGCGCACGCTCAGCGCCATCGAGCATTTCAAGCGCGAATGCACCACATTCGAGTCGCGGCTTTCGAGCACGCTGAAGCTCACGCGCCTGGCCGGACACAAGACCGTCACCGAGGATGGTAAGCAGGTCACCTACGACGACTTCCTGCGCTGGCTGCACTTCTGCGTGACCGGCCTGGATCATCCGATCCAGCTGTCGAGCAATCCCATCTATCTGGATGCCGTGATCGGCGGCCAGGAGCTGTGGAGTGGCGTGGTGCCGAAGATCGGCCGCCGCTATATCCAGGTGGTGTCGATCGAAGGTTTTCCGCTGGAATCGTACCCGGGCATGTTGTCGATACTGGCTGAGCTTTCCTGCGAATACCGCTGGTCCAACCGCTTTATCTTCATGGATACGCACGAGGCGGTGCGCGACCTGGAGCGCTACCGTAAGAAGTGGCGGCAGAAGGTGCGCGGCTTCTTCGACCAGTTCTTCAATACCAATACCGGCGCGATCAACCAGGATGCGCTGACGATGGTGCGCGATGCCGAGGCGGCCATCGCCGAGGTCAACAGCGGCCTGGTGGCGCAGGGCTACTACACCAGCGTGGTGATCCTGATGCACGAGGATCGCAGTCAGCTCGAATCGGCCGTGCGCCAGGTGGAGAAGGCGGTCAACGCGCGCGGTTTCGCGGCACGCATCGAAACCATCAACACGATGGATGCTTTCCTGGGCAGCTTGCCAGGGCATGGCGTGGAAAATGTGCGCCGCCCCTTGATCAATACCTTGAACCTCGCCGACCTTCTGCCGAGTAGCACGATCTGGACCGGTTCGGTCGAAGCGCCGTGCCCGATGTACCCGCCGCATTCGCCGGCACTCATGCATTGCATGACGCAGGGCGCGACGCCGTTCCGGCTCAATCTGCACGTGAACGATCTGGGGCACACGTTTATCTTCGGTCCTACTGGTGCGGGTAAGTCCACCCATCTGGGGATTCTCGCGGCGCAGCTTCGCCGCTACGAAGGCATGTCGCTGTACTGCTTCGACAAGGGCATGTCGATGTACCCGCTGGTGAAGGCGTGCGGCGGCCTGCACTTCGAGGTGGCCGGCGACAGCGACAGCCTGGCGTTCTGTCCGTTGCAATTCCTGGAGAGCAAGAGCGATCGCGCCTGGGCGATGGAATGGATCGACGGCATGCTCGCGCTCAATGGCGTTGTCACCACGCCGGCGCAGCGTAACGAGATCGGCAACGCCATCGTCAGCCTGCACGCAAGCGGTGGCCGTACGCTGTCCGAGTTCGTGCTGACCATCCAGGACGAGACCATTCGTGAGGCCTTGAAGCCGTATACCGCCGATGGCGCCATGGGCTATCTGCTCGATGCGTCGGACGATGGCTTGTCACTCTCGGATTTCACCGTCTTCGAAATCGAGGATCTCCTGAACCTTGGCGACAAGTTCGTGTTGCCGGTGCTGCTGTACCTGTTCCGCCGCATCGAGAAATCGTTGCGCGGCCAGCCTGCGGCCATCATCCTCGATGAGGCGTGGCTGATGCTGGGGCACCCGGTATTCCGCGCCAAGATCCGCGAATGGCTGAAGGTGCTGCGCAAGGCCAACTGCCTGGTGCTGATGGCCACGCAAAGCCTGTCGGACGCTGCGAACTCCGGCATTCTCGATGTGATCGTGGAGTCGACGGCCACCAAGATCTTCTTGCCCAATAGCTTTGCGCGTGATGAAGATGCAGCGGCGCTGTACGGACGGATGGGCCTCAACAAGCGGCAGATCGAAATCATCGCTACCTCGGTGCCGAAGCGGCATTACTACTACGTCTCCGATAAAGGACGACGGTTGTACGACCTCGCGCTCGGTCCGCTCGCCCTGGCCTTCGTCGGCAGTACTGACAAGGAATCCATCGCAACCATCAAACGGCTGGAAGCCCAGCATGGCGAGTCCTGGGTGGACGAATGGCTCCAATCCAAGGGGCTTCGGCTTGCAGACTATGGAGCAGTGACATGAGTTTTTTAAAAAAGAAACCGGGGCGTAAAGCGCCTGCGGCCGGCGGCGGCAACGCCGACACGGCCACCGCCAATCCTTACCTCAATGCGCAGCGCACGTGGAATTCGCATGTGGGCAGCCTGGTCGCTTCGCGTACGGTGTGGCAGCTGGTCGGCATCGTTTCGCTGCTGATCGTGCTGGCCAGTGTGGGCGGCATGGTCTACATCGGTAGCCAATCCAAGTTCATCCCGTACGTGGTGGAGGTGGACAAGCTAGGTGCGGCGGTCGCGGCGGGCCCGGTGGACAGTGCGGCTCCCGTGGATCAGCGCATCGTCCGTGCGGCAGTGTCTGATTTCATCACCAATGCGCGCGTGGTGACGCCGGATATCGCCCTGCAGCGCAAGGCGATCCTGCAGGTGTATTCGATGCTGCATGCGGGTACGCCGGCCTCGAACAAGATGACGGCGTTCCTCAATGGCAATCCGGATCTCAATCCGTTCAAGCGCGCGACCACCGAAACGGTCAACGCCGACATCGTCTCGATCATTCCGCAGACCGCCAACACCTGGCAGGTGGACTGGAACGAGACGGTACGCGAGCGCAAGAGCGGCGCCATCATCGGCAAGCCTTATCGCATGCGCGCGCTGGTCACGGTGACGATACGTCCGGACGTATCCGGCGCCAATGAAGAGCAGATGCGGATGAATCCGCTGGGCATTTACGTCTCCGACTATGCATGGTCGAAGCAGAACGGATGAATAGGGACATGAAAACGAAACTTCTTCTTGCCATGGCCGTTGGCCTGGCGGCTCCGATGGCTTCGGCGCAGACGGATAGTCAGTTGGCCGAGCAATTCTTCAACAAGACCAACCCCACGCTTACGCCGCAGGAAAAGGCCGGCCTGGATATTTCCAAGAAGTGGATCGCGCAGTCCGGCGACGGCATCAAGCCTGTGCCGGGCGAGGACGGCACCATCCGCTTCGTATTCGGTGCCACGCAGCCGAGCATCGTGTGTGCCGTGATGCAGATCTGCGACGTGGAGCTGCAGCCGGGCGAGCAGGTGAGTTCCGTCAACCTCGGCGACTCGGTGCGCTGGCTGGTGGAACCGGCGGTGAGCGGCAACGGCGACCAGGCCGTACAGCATCTGATCATCAAGCCGCTGGACGTCGGCCTGGATACCTCGCTGGTGGTCACCACCAACCTGCGTACTTACCACTTGCGCCTGCGCTCGCACCGCACCGAATACATGCCGCGCGTGGCCTTCGTCTATCCGGAAGATGCGGCGGCGAAATGGGCGGCACTCAAGCGCACGGAAGCAGCCGAGCGCAAGGCGAAAACGATTCCGCAGACCGGCGAATACCTCGGCAATCTGGATTTCGGTTATCGCGTCAGCGGACGCGCGCCGTGGAAGCCCACGCGCGTTTATAACGACGGCAGCAAGACCATCATCGAGATGCCGCAGGCGATGAACCAGACTGAAGCGCCGACGCTGCTGGCCGTGCGCGAAAGTGGTTCGCCCTTCAAGAAAGATGAAGAGCTGATGGTGAACTACCGTCTGCAGGGCAATCGCTACGTGGTCGATACCTTGTTCGAGAAGGCCATCCTGGTCGCCGGTGTCGGTTCGAACCAGAAGAAGATCGTGATCGAGCGGGTGAAGCCATGAAAGCAACCGCCACGATGCTGATGGCTGCGCTTGTCTTGGCTGTGCTGGCCGGTTGCGCGAGCGTCCCGTCATCGGTGACGACGCAGAGCGTACCCGCGATCGGTGCCGACCCTGTTGTCGCGACAGATGCCGTCGAGGCCATGGCACGCGTATTTCCGCCGGCACTGACGCCTCTGGTGGTGCAACAGCAGGACGGCGGCACGTTTGGCCGCAGCCTGCTCGATGGTCTGCGCGAGCGCGGCTATGCGGTGGTCGAGCGCGACGGCGCGGGCGGCAAAGCGTCTCGCGCGCAGACGGTACTCGGTGCACCGTTCACCTATCGACTGGCGCCGATCGCGGACACCGGCATGTACGAACTGGTGCTGGCGGTCGGCGACAACAAGCTGAGTCGTCTTTACGTATTCAACGCCACCGACAACCGGTTCGATCCGGGCGGCGAGTGGTCGCGAAGGGAGTGAACGCCAGCATGGACAACAACGATTTTCAGCGTGAGGGCACCTCCGCCAACTGGCGGCCGACGTCCAAAAAATCCGGCGTACGGCGCGTTAACAACATGCCGTTGATCATCGTCGGCGGTGTATTGGCGGTGTTCGTGATCCTGGTGGCCTGGGTGGCGTTCGATCGTTCGCAGCGTCTCAAGCAGCAGAAGGCCGACGCCCGGCAGAGCACCGTCACGGTCGACCAGGGCCTGGCCGATTCCGTGCTCAAGGCCAGCGGCAATCGCGCTGGCGGCTTGGTGGACGACGATACGCCCAGCACGCCATCCTTGCCGATCGCCAAGGTCAGCAACCTCGACCTGCCTCCGCCACCGCCGGCGTCATTGCAGGCGACGTCACAACAACCGCCGGAAGACCCTGTTGCCTTGAAGTTGAAGGCGGCGAAGTTGGCCATGCTGCAGAAGGCCATCCAGGCGCCGACCAAGGTGGACGAGGCGGTAAGCAAGTCTGCTGGAACCCAGGCGGCAAAGGCTAGCAGCGCGCAAGCTGCAGGACGAGCACGTGCGTCGCAGGAGGAGTCGGGATCCCCTTCTTCCGACCTCGACACCATAAGTGCGCGGTTGAACGCCCCAGGGCTGCTGGGCAACGACGGCACGCAAGGTGGTTCGAATCACTCTTCGTCGTATGCAAAGTTCGATCGCAAAGACGGAAAGGATCGCTGGGAACTTGACTCATCCATGGAGGCACCACGTACACCTTACGAGTTGCGCGCGGGCTTCGTGATACCGGCGACGCTGATATCGGGTATCAATTCCAGTCTTCCTGGACAGATCATCGCGCAGGTCAGCCAGGATGTGTACGACACGGCGACAGGCAAATACAAGTTAATTCCCCAAGGAACGCGCTTGGTGGGAAGCTACGATTCGCAGATTGCCTACGGCCAGTCGCGTGTACTCGTTGCATGGCAGCGCCTGGTATTTCCCGATGGCAAAGCCATGGATATCGGCTCCATGCCGGGCGCGGATGGTGGCGGCTATACCGGCTTCAACGACAAGGTCAACAATCACTATCTGCGTCTGTTCGGTTCTGCATTGCTGATGTCAGGCATCATGGCAGGTATCAATAGTTCTCAGACAAATCCGAACAACGACCCGTTCGGAACTTCCACCAACACGTTACTAAGTCAGGCGGTAGCTCAGCAAATGGGCCAGGTTGCTGTCGAGCTGTTTAAGAAAAATTTGAATATTGCGCCGACCTTGGAGATTCGACCGGGCTATCGGTTTAATGTGATGGTGGTCAAGGACCTTACTTTCGGTAAGCCTTACCAGGCGTTCGATTACTGACGCACGGGAATCGATGCGCGCCTGATTGCGTGCCTGCCATGCCGGAGGCCGTACTTGTCCCTTGGAAGGGCGTCACTTAAGGAGTTGAAGAGATGTCGAAGAAATATATGAAGCGAGGAATACTCAGCGCTGCACTGGCGGTTGCTACGATGGGGAGCGGCTCGGCGTTTGCTGTCGGCCTTCCGGTTATCGATGCGGCGAACCTCGTCGTGAACGAAATCAACAAGTGGGCCAATATTACCGACTTATTTGTCGATGCTGCGATCCTTGAAGAGATCAAGAAGCTTAAGCCAGAACAAGTTCTCGATCATACGGTAAATATCGATAACTCGACGACGAATATCGATAAGACGACGCAGAACATCTATGATGTAACGAACAAAACCTATGATATAACGAAGAACATCGACTCTTCGATAACAGAGATAAAGAATTACGAAAAGAAAAATTACGACATTACCAAGACCTTCAATAACATCACCAATAACTATTATGGTGTTGGTGATGGCGGGGAGATTCCGACGTCTCTCAAGGATAGTTTGAGCGATCAAATAAAAAACGCGTCAATCTATAACAATGCCGCCACTTACGTTCAGGGCGGAGTAGCCAATCCAGAAAACCTTACCGAGATTGACATAAAAGCGTCGGCCAATCAGAAGTCCGCCAATGATGCGCTTGTCACGGCGCTGAGCGCACATGGCGACTCCCTCGGAAAGCAAATGGACGGCATCAAACAGCTCGCCGAAGAAGGCGTCAAAATCGAAGGCCATGGCAACCAACTGGCCTACGCCAATGCGCTTGCCGGAGCCCAGGCTGTTCAGCTAATCGAGCTGCGCGAAATGATGCTGGCCGCCGAGAATGCCCGTGCCGCCAAGGTGCAGGCTGATGCGGATACCAAGTCGCGCCAGATCGCTGCTGCGAAGACCTTGCGAGAAGGTTTGGCCGACGGCATAGGAGCCCTCAGCATCAGCAGCGATATTTCCCAAGCTCCTGCTTCGAAGGGCAACCTTTGAGTGTTGTTGAGATATCCACCCGCCGGTTCGGCGGGTGGATGCATCGTATCGTCTTACTGTTCATTGCCTGAGGACACAACAGCTATCTGTCCTTTCTACTTATTCGCCTAGAGCTTTCGTCATGTCCACCGCCATCCTCCGACGCTACTTCATCATTCCGCTGGCATTTCTGCTTTGCCTGCTGTCGGTGAACGCCGTCGCAATGCCGGCGGAAGCGCATGGAAAGCTTGCATCTAAGCTGATGGGGCTGTTTCCCGATCGGAATGTTCCCACGGTCATTTTTGACGCGGCCTCTTACCTGTTTTGGTCGTTGGCCACCATCAGCCTGATATGGAGCATGGCGACGATTCTGCTGCGTCGTGCCGATTTCGGTGAACTGTTCCTGGAGCTTGTCCGGTTCATCATTTTCACCGGCCTTTTTTACTGGTTGCTCAAGGAGGCCGGCACTTCTGGCGGCTTCATCTACAACATCTTCGATTCGTTCAAGGAGATGGCTGGGGCCAGCGGTGCGCACGGCGGATTGGACGGGGCTGCCGATAGTGTCATCAATATCGGGCTAAAAATTTTCTATCGTGTTATCTACCAAGTGCATGACGCGGATCCCGAAGACACCCTTATTCTTGCTGGCATGGCGCTTTTCATCCTCGCCGCGCTGACCCTCGTGACGGCGCAAATGGTGTTGGTGGTGATCATGGCGTGGATGCTGGCATATGGCGGCATCTTCCTGCTTGGGTTTGGTGGCTCGCGCTGGACGTCGTTGATAGCCATCAACTATTACAAACACGCGGTAGCGGTTGGCGTTGCGCTGTTGGCGCTGGTCATGCTGATGCGTTTCGGATTCTTTTTCTTGACGCAAATCGCCGATCCAGTCATACAAGCGGAGAAGGGTCTTCATTACGCCGAACTGGCGGACATGTTTGTGGTGGCGCTGCTGATGGCGGTGCTGGGCGTGAAATTGCCGGGCCTGTTCTACACCCTCGTTACCGGTTCGCAGCTCGGCCTGCTGGCGGGAACGGCAAGCATGGCCGGCACGGCGATCATTACCGGTGGCAGCGGTGCGATCGCCGCAGCGGGTAACGCCATGGCGCAGCACTCCGCTACGCGCCGTGAGAACCATTACGAAACGGCCGTGGATGCGTTTCGTAACGTCTCGCCCGATTTGCAGCGTGGAGACACGCTGTATCAAGCCATGAACGTGGCGGGTTACGGCTCGATGATCAGTGGACAGTCTCAAGGCAGATCGGAAACCAGCGTATTTGGCGGTCCTCCCCCAGTCAGCGCGTGGGGCAGTAGCACGCTTGGTCAACAGGCGGCGTCGCAGGGACAGGCATCCATGCACGCCTCGCCGTCCTCTTCGCCGATTGCCAAGTCCGGCGAGACGGCTGCGCAGGGAAGCAGTAATGGGCGGCAGGAGATGCTGCAGGATGCGCCGCTTGCAGCGACGCAGAAACGCAGTGCAAGTGTTCCAGTGCAGGAAGAGGGCATCGGCCTGGTGATGGGGCAAGCGGATCCATCGCGGCCGCTCAATACGCAGTCAATAGCGCAGGCGGCGACCCAAGCCATATCTAGCGAGAATATGTCGTCTGGTGGTTTTCAACCGGCTGCATTGCACCTGTCCGCGACTTCTACCGCGGCAGGCGTGGAACAGTCCGCACAGATGGCCACCAAGCTGGAAACGGCTGCGACGTCGAGCACCATTGATCGCGAGAATGCATCCTTTACAGGGCAGCAGCAGACGTCTTCCGGAGCAGATGCTATGCAGCAGCTCGGAAAGGCAGCGTCCGGCGTTGCACCGAATGTCTCGTCAAGCCCCTCGGACGGATTCCAGCCGGCTGCCCTCGCCTCTCCCGTCACGCCGCACGAAGGTACGCCTGTGCCGACTCCATCGTTCAGCGCGCTCGAATCGCCAACCCGGGACGTGGAACAGACCGTGACACGTCATATCAAAACCAAGGTGGTGGATCAGCGTGAGCCAACCATCGATCCGGGCATGACGGGCAACAATCATCGCGCGGATGGACAATCCGCCGCAGCCGATCCGGATGACGAAGTCGCCGCGTTCCGTGACCGTCATTTATCGTCGCCCGAAAGCGAAGAAGGCAAGCCATGATCGATGGCATGCCTAACATGCCGCCGCAACAGCAGGAAATGGTGGTGTGCTCGATTGGTGCCGGTTTGGCTTACGGTGTGCCGGTGAACGTGATGCTGGCCGTAGCCGAACAGGAAGGTGGCAGGCCCGGCCAGTGGGTGCGCAATATCAATGGCACCTACGACGTAGGCGCCATGCAGTTCAACACGACGTATCTGCGAGAGCTGCAACGCTATGGCATCACGCCCCAAGCGGTGGCACAGCCGGGTTGCTATCCCTATCAGCTTGCGGCCTGGCGCCTGCGCGGTCATTTGAAGAACGACCAGGGCGATATCTGGACGCGCGTGGCGAACTACCACTCGCGCACGCCTCAGTACAACGCGCGTTATCGCTATCAGCTGGTGCGACGAGCGCAGGCATGGACGCAATGGCTCAACACTCATTTCGCCACGCACGTGGTGGACAGCGGCTCTCCGTTGTCCACGCCGGCGGATCATGCAAACGGCTAATTCCATTGAGGGGTGCACGCGAAATATGGGCGGCTCCCTGTTTTATCTGCTTGACCGAGGTTGCACATGACGCGTAAACCAAAACGAAAAATAAAAATGCTGCTGGCCGGCTTGCTGATACTTGGCGCTGCACAGAGCGGCACTGCATGGGCTAGATGCCAGCTCGCATCGGCGATTCCCTTTTACTTGGTCGTGCAGGTCCGCGATGTCATCGTGGATGAGACTTTGCCAGCGGGCACACCACTGGGGAGGGAGGGCAACCTTAATGTGCCGGCGGGTCAGTGGAGCTTCAATTGCGCAGTCGGCACTACCCCTACGCCGGTTCGCCTCGAACACTCCACCATTCCCGCGTTCGCCAACGGCCTGTACGAATTCATCGTCAATGGGCAGCCGTCGGGCGTGGGGCTGAGGCTTTATGTAAGCGACAACGGCCGTCCCAGGCGTGCCTTTCCCTTCGATGAATCGCCGACCATTCCCAGCACCAATCCATGGTCAGAACCAGCCGATTTCTTTACCACGCTCGAAAGGGTCGGCAGCGCCCCGGTGGTATATGGCCAGGTACAAGTCCCGGGCGTTAATGGCACGCTTGCCGAAAGCAACCTGTATAACCTGGATGGTTCGAACGCAGGCCGCATTCCATATCGCACGGTCCGCCTTGGATTTTTCAACCTAGTGCGTCCAAGCTGCACGATAGATGCGGCGTCGCTCAACCAGACCGTTCCCCTGGGCAGCCACAACGTCAGCGCTTTCAGCAACTCGACGCCTTCGGCGTGGGTGCCGTTCCATCTCACGGTAGCCAATTGCACGGATCCGACCATCCTCGCCGACATCACCTTCGGCACGGCGGCGGACGCCGACACCAACGATACCAGCCTGTTCTCGATGAACCAGGGCGGCCCACAAGGCCTCGGCATTGCCATCGCCACCGCCGGCACCGCTTCGGTCGCCATGTTGCCCGGCCAGACACAGACCTTCCCAACGGTGCTGAGTGGGCAAAGCTTTCCTTTCCAGGCGCGGCTGCAACCCACTACTACAGGGCAGGTGACGGCGGGCACGATCAATCGGCCGGTCACCGTCACGGTCAACTTCAGGTAAGCGCATGAAGAGGCGTGCGCCAATCCATGGTCGCTGGCGAAGACTGTGCCGTGGCATGGCGGTGGTTGGCATCGCCATGTGCGCCTTGCTGGGGCTGGCCGGGCTGGCCGGTGCTCGTTTCAACATGACCGCAAGCCTGCCCAAGGGCTTGTACTGGGTGTCCGGTGATGCGATCGCGCGCGGTACATACGTGCGTTTCTGCCCACCTGCCACCGGTGCGTTTGCCGAAGCGATGGAGCGCGGGTATCTGCACCACGGTCGGTGTCCCACTGGCTATGTGCCAATGATCAAGCGCGTCAGCGGTGTGGCGGGTGATGTCGTGGATATCGATCCGCATGCGATCCGTGTGAATGGAATGACCCTGCCGCTGAGTATCGCCAGAAGTGCCGATGGCGCAGGCCGACCGTTGCCTCGTCTTGACCATACGCATCTGAACCTGGCGGCCTCGCAGCTTTGGGTGATGTCGGATACAAACGAGCGTTCCTTCGATAGCCGCTATTTCGGGCCGATCGATCGCGCCTGGGTCAAGGATGTGGTGCGTCCCGTGCTCACGTGGGGCCATGGCGGCACGTTGGAGCATCTTTCCGATCGCCTCGGCATGAACAGCAAACAGGGTTGATGCGGGGCGTCGCGAGGCCGCTCTGTGCTTTCGTACTTATCTTATTCGGCAGGAAGCCCGCCTCGCATAACTTACGGGTTGTGCCGGGCACTGCCCCAAGGAATGACTTGAATGCGTTCTTTCCATTTCATCGTTGCGCTTGTTTTTTCACTGCTGCTTGCCGGCTGCAACCGGTCGTCCCAGGGTGAAAAGGTCGCCACGCCGCCGCCCGAATTATTGGGCGGCAGCACGCAGCCTTCTGGCAATACGCAACCTACCAACGAAGCCTCTGCGCCGAAGCCGAACATCTCGCTCAAGGATGCTGGCAACGCCGGCATGATGCTGATCCTGGCCCGCGATACCTGCCAGCTTTCCGAGCCTGATTTCGATCGCCTGGCCAAGTACTTCAGCAGCGTGATCGGAGAAGACGTGCAGTTGAAGGGCGCCTTCGTCGGTGGCGCCAAGGCAGCGGTGGTCATCCATCAGGACGCGGTGAAGAAGGGAGAACTGGACAAGCTCAAGCGCATTACCTGTCCGGGTGTGGAAAGCATGCTGGCGGCGCTTCCATCGGCCAAGAAGGGTTGAGCAAGCGTCGCGCAACAAACGGGCCTGATCGATATGCCCGTCATTGATTGAAATGTATCGGCTCGCTGCGCCGTCGTTGGCGCACACATCGCGGGCTGCCGCTCGGAGTAACGCGATATGGTTAGCTCTCACCATCCACCTTCTGCGGAGTCACCCGCTGCTGAGAAGGCAGCGGTCACCAGGCTATCGAGGGAGGACTGCCGCGTATTGATCGAATCGGTGACTCGCGACTTGAAAAGCATCGAAGCGGCATGGGATCACCATGATGAAGCCGGCCTGCTGGAGCGGATCCATTCGTTGAAAGGTGCGTTATTCATCGTTGGCGAGCACGCGACGGCTAACGATTGTGGGTTGACCGAGTTGTGCATCCGTACGCGAGACTTGGCCGAGTGCGATCAGGCGGTCGAGCGCCTGAAAGCATCACTGCGGCGATTGCTTAAGGCTTACAGCAAGCATGTGTAATGCACATGCGCAGAGCGTTCGCCTAGGCTACGCGTGCAACGACGTGCACACGCTGCCCTGCTGCCCCTTGTAACCGCACGGCTTCCCCCCGCAAGTTCGCCTTATCGACAGCCGCACCATTCACTTGCACCGATGACAGCGCCTTACCGTCAGGAACGCGCAAACTCAGCCACACCGAAGGCGGTAGCTCGCGATCGGGCAGCGTGACGACGGCTTCCATCGTTCCGTTCGCCGAAGCGCGCAGTTCGAACCCGGTGCGCCCCCAGCGCGTCGGTGCATCCTGGATGCCGATCGGCTTTCCGCTGCGCACCCACGCACGAGGGATGGCGCGACCGAGATAAAGCGTTTCGCCATCGCTATCCTCGAATACCAGCATCCAGCGCAGCAGCAGCGGAATGGTCAGTTGCGCCGGCATGCAGAACAGCGGCATGCCGCCGCTGATGTCCGAGACTTCGCCGGCCGTCCAACTGCCGGGTGTGTGCGCGTGATGGCGATGGGCGTACAGGAACAGCAGGTATTCGTCGATGCGGCCAAGACGCAGCAACTGCTGCGCGTAGCCGTAGGAGATGAAGCCGAGAATGTCGCGGCCAT